>NZ_SJOP01000015.1 GCF_004331415.1 Kosakonia quasisacchari | reverse complement strand
GGGCTCCTGTCGGGGATGAACCCCGACAGGGTATATGCCGATATGGCGAGGGCCTATCGAAACATCATCATGGTGTATTAATGATGTTTCCGGGGATCCCTCAGGGCCGGAGCCCCTATATCATTTCTGCAATTTTTCTTCATCGGTCAGATAGCGAACTTTACGCGTATAGTCCTGACCTTTAAAGAGCAAAGTATTATCTGCCGAATTGAGATATTTTTGCCATTCCGATAGCGGAAAACCACCATGGGCACCAATAACCTCTTTAGGAATCACGGCTTCCTGGCCACCAATTTTTTTGGACACGGGCCAGTTCATCCAGTCGCCCAGGTTAATGGTTTTTAGGTCGAGCAAATCCAGCAGTGCGGCAAGCGGCAACTGATCGGTTGGCGGCTGGCTGTCGTCCATCAGTTCCCAGGTGTCCTGAAATAACGTTAGCCAAAGCGGGCAAATACGCTGCCAGGTTTTTTTCGTTGCGGCTAGAAACGCTCCGTTAACGTGATCCACTAAATAGGGGCGCACAGTCTCTTTATAATAAGCAGGAACATTGTCTGCGGGCGCGCCGTCCAGTTTGGCAATCATTTTGCCCTGACGGAAGCTGGAGTAAATATGCATATCCGTCATGTGAATTTCAGGCATGTTGAGTAAATTTAGATCGGAATCGATCATTAAAATACCTTCCCCTTTAGCCTGTAAAGGGGCATTCAGCTTTATCAGACGGCTCAGATAAATTTGCTTGTAGCGATAGTTCTCTTCACGCTTCGGCAGATTGAGGGTTACTACGCGTGTTTTTGCTGGTAGTTGGCCAAAAGCGGATACCGGCTGGTCGCTGACAATGACAATCTCAGTTATTTCTTTTGCATAACGCTCGGCAAATGTGGCCGATAAAAGCGCTTCATCAATGTAATCCTCGCCTGTACAGGGAATGACGACGGAATCCACCGCAACGCGTTTTTCATCGGAAGAAAGCGTATCGTAAGGAATATTGTGGCGACCGGAAATATGGCGGTATCGGGAATTGAGAAATTTAAACATGACGCTCTCGTTCAGAAGAAGGGTTCTCTAGTACGGCTTCAACGCCAGCCACATAATGTTCAATGGCGTAATGACGGCATACATTTTCGAAGGCTCTGGTAACCAGTTGCGAGCGCAGTGTAGCGCTTGCCCATATTTGCTCCAAATGCGACGAAAGCTGATCGACATCGCTCCATGGAAACAGTAATCCTGTTACCTGATGTTCGATAAGCTCTGCCGTTCCGGTAACTGCAGATCCAATAACGGGAATTTTTAACAGCATGGCTTCCAGAACAACACGTGGTAAACCTTCGCTTTGTGAGGCCAGAATAAAGGCATCGAAAGTGGAAAGGTAGTCAAAAGGCTGGTTTTGGAAGCCCGTAAACACAACCCGATCCGCTATTCCCAGTGATTTTGCCTGGTTAACCAGCGCATTGTGTTCGATCCCTTCGCCAACAATGAGCATCTTCCATTTCGCGTGCAGATGGCGTTGGTTAAACGCGCTTAATGCGCTAAGCGTATGATGGTTGGCTTTGCGGGGGATAAGCGAGCCGATACTACCAAAAATAAACGTTTCATCATCCAACCCCAGTTGCTGACGCATTGCAGGACGATCCGGCATTTTCTGGTGGATATCAATCGCATTATTTACCGTTGTACACAGCGCTGGCTTAACGCCATGTTGCAATAAAACGCGTTCTACGCCATGAGATACGGCAATGATCTTTGTGGCGTAACTGTTCACCAGCGCGACCAGAGGAGCATTCAATACGGGCTCAATACGACAATGTTGAATCAAGCGCACGGGCATCTTTGCCGCAACAAGGTAGCCTTCCTCGTTAGAGCCAGGCTGGTTATTCATATACAGCGTATCGTAGCTGCCTTGTTTCAGTAAGCTCTCGATATAGCGCACGTTCGGATTGATGCGCCACCGCTTGTCAATAAAACGGGTATAAACCTTGCGCGCGTCTCGGGAAAAAAAGAGTACTCCGCGCCCCGTTTCTTTCGCGAGTTTTGCCCACCATGGCTGCTTGCTTTGTGGGATGACAATAAGCGGGATGCCGATGCTTTGTAAAACCTGCTCAATAGTTTGCCCATGGGCGCGACTGTAATTGTTGTAAAAACAGCATGTGATATCGAACTTCTGGCGATCGATACGTTTCAGAAGCTCAAGCATGCTGTTTGTACCACCACCCCACTCTTTACCTGTATCAAGCAGGAGAATCTTATGTCGTTGCGGCATTTCTTAACCTTTTGGCTTTCACAATCGTGATGCTTAAAACGGACATACTACGGGTGACCAATCTCAGTTAACCGGCACTCGAAAATTAGTATTTCTGGCCCCAGCCCCGCCACTGATTCTGCATATAACGCGCCAGCGTACTTTCGCCAACGCTTTCACCGATTACGCTAAAGAAGCGGCTGGCGTAAACCGGCTCAGGTTTGTGCTTCGCTTTACACAGTTTTGCACCGCGGAACGGATTACGCGGTGGTGGGTTGACATGACCTGGCGGTGTGGCGTTGGGTGTAGAAGTATCTGTCTGCGGTTCATTGAGCAGGTCACTTGGGCGCACCAGCGTAATATCGTCAGGCAGGCTGGGGAGCACTTGCTGTAACACGCGAACGGTAGTGGGATGCGGGTGACCAATAGCAATGGCGGAACCATTGCGGCGCGCTAACTGTACGGCGCGGTCAAACTGACGGCGGATATCACCTTCATTTTGCGTATCGTCCAGGAACACTTTGCGCTTAATGACTTTCACTCCGGTGCCGGAGGCTGCGCGCAGCGCCTGGCTATTGCCGATGGTCATGCTATCGAGAAAATAGAGGTTATAGCGCTCCAGCGCTTGCATTACCTTCTGCATGCCAAACAGGCTTGACGTCATGGCGCTGCCCATATGGTTATTCAGCCCGACGGCATACGGCACTTTGTTGACGGCATCGCTGATGATGCGCTCAATCTCTGCGCTACTCATCTCCGGGCGCAGCGTGTCTTTTTCCAGCGGCTGTTTGCTCAGCGGTGCCATTGGAAGATGGATCAACACTTCATGGCCACTGTTGTGTGCTTTGGTCGCCATTTCCCGCGCGTGCGTTGCATTGGGCAACACCGCGACGGAAACCGCCTGCGGCATGGCCAGCACCTGGTTTTCAGTTTGTGGACGGTAGCCGAAATCGTCGATCACGATGGCGAGTTTCCCGGCTAATACCGGAGCAGAAAACGCGAGCGCACTGGCGAGCGTCAAAACAATACGACGAAATTGAAGCAAACCTTATCTTCCCAACCACGGCTGTGGATTGACCGCCTGACCCTGACGGCGAATTTCGAAATAGAGTGAAGGCCGGCCCTGACCGCCACTGCTCCCTACGAGGGCTATCGGCTGTCCGGCGCGAACCTGGGTGCCTACGCTCACCAGTGCGCTCTGGTTGTAACCGTAAAGGCTCATGTCGCCCTTGCCGTGTTCAACCACCACCACCAGACCATAGCCTTGCAGCCAGTCAGCGAGGATCACCCGCCCGTCGGCGATGGCTTTCACTTCACTGCCTTCCGACGCGCCAATAACAATCCCTTTCCAACGTAGTTCACCCTGCAGTTGTTCGCCATAACGATGCAGCAGCGGGCCGCGAACCGGCCAGACGGCCTGGCCTGACGGCGAACCTAAACCACCAGTGCGGGACATCAGCGAGCGTTCGCTCTCGGTAGGTTTATACGTGGTACCTTTGCGGCTGGCTTCATTCTGGCGGTCACGCACGGCTTGCGCTTCGCGGGCTTCGCGTTCGGCTCGGGCTTTAGCTGCCGCTTCCGCACGCGCGAGGCGATCGCGTAAGCGAGATTCGTTGGCGCGCATTTCGCTTAGCTGTTGTTGTCCTTCCTGAATGGAAGATTCCAGACCAGAAAGGGTTTTCTGCCGCTCGCTGCGCGCTTGTTCAAGTTTGGCCTGCTGCGCTTTTTGCTCATACAACAGCGTTTGTTGCTGACTCTGCTTCTCTTCCTGCTCGGATTTTTGCGTGGCAACTTCTTCACGCGTCTGTTTCAACTGAGCGATGGTTTCCTGTCGCGCCTGGTTGAGATAACCGAAGTAGGCCTGCAGACGCTGGCCGCGCTGGCTCTCTTCACCGCTTAAAATCAGTTGGATCCCGGTGTGTGGCCCCTGGCGGAACGCCGCATCAAGCTGCGCCGCAAGGTTGTGTTCCTGCGTGGTGCGCTGACGTTCCAGTTTGGCAATCGAGGCGTTCATCTCGGCGATCTGCTTATTGAGCTGGGCGAGGGTGTTTTGCGTTTCCCGCAGCTGGCGAGTGGCGGCAGAGATAGCTTCTTCCTGTGCCTTTAACTGGGCAAGAAGGCCCGCGCGTTGCTGTTGTTGCTGGCGTACCGCGCGCTCTTTTTCAGCGATATCAGCCTGAATAGATTTGAGCTGATCGCGATCATCCGCGTGGGCGGAAACGGCGCACAGCAATGCGCCAGCGCTGAGTGCGCTGGCGCAAAGAAAGGGCCGGATCCCGACCCATGTAATTGAAAAAATCGCCTTTCCCCTCATGGGGAGCGATTATTCCACGATGAACAGCGGCTTACCAGTCATCTCTTGCGGGATTTCCATGCCCATCAGCGTCAGCATAGTTGGCGCGATGTCGGAAAGTTTGCCACCGGAAACGGCTTTCAGCGCTTTGTCGCCAACATAGATCAGCGGCACCGGCAGGTTGGTATGTGCCGTGTGCGCCTGGCCGGTTGACGGGTCGCGCATTTGCTCTGCGTTACCGTGGTCGGCGGTGATCAGCATCTGGCCGCCGACGGATTCCACCGCTTTGCTCACCTCGGCAACGCAATGATCCAGCGCTTCAACAGCCGCTACAGCAGCGTCAAACATGCCGGTATGACCGACCATATCGCCGTTCGGATAGTTACAAATAATGGTGTCGTACTTCCCGCTGGTGATAGCGCCCACCAGTTTCTCTGTTAACTCTGCGGAGCTCATTTCCGGTTGTAGGTCGTAAGTCGCTACTTTCGGCGAGTTGATCAGAATACGGTCTTCGCCCGGGAACGGCTCTTCTACACCGCCGTTAAAGAAGAACGTGACGTGGGCATATTTTTCCGTTTCGGAAATGCGCAGCTGGGTTTTGTTGTGTTTCGCCATCCACTCACCAAGCGTGTTCGCCAGAGAAGCGGGCGGATAAGCGACGGCGGTTTTGATGTCGGCGGCATATTCGGTCAGCATGACGAAATCGCCCAGTTTAACCACTTTATTACGTACGAAACCGTCGAAGTCTGCGTTAACGAACGCGCGGGTAATTTCGCGTGCGCGGTCGGCGCGGAAGTTCATGAAAATCAGCGCGTCGCCATCTTCCATTGCCGCATCGGGCTGGCCTGCGGCGCGGATAACCGTCGCTTTTACAAACTCGTCATTTTCGTCGCGAGCGTAAGCCGCTTGCAGACCCGCAACGGCGCTATCGAAGGTGTATTCGCCTTTGGCCTCGGTCATCAGGTTGTAAGCTTGTTCAACGCGATCCCAACGGTTGTCGCGATCCATGGCGAAATAGCGACCAACAATGCTCGCAACACGGCCTTTACCCAGCGCGGCGAACTTGTCTTCGAATTTTTTCAGCGAGGATTCCGCGCTGCGCGGCGGCGTGTCGCGACCGTCGAGGAAAGCGTGCAGATAGATTTTTTCCGCGTCGCGTTCCGCAGCCAGTTCCACCATTGCCAGAATGTGGTCTTCATGGCTGTGCACACCGCCTGCGGAGAGCAGACCCATAATGTGCACGGCTTTGCCTGCAGCAACTGCTTTATCTACCGCACCGCCCAGCACCGGGTTGCTAAAGAATGTGCGCTCTTTAATCTC
This sequence comes from Kosakonia quasisacchari, assembly GCF_004331415.1. Classification (GTDB taxonomy): domain Bacteria; phylum Pseudomonadota; class Gammaproteobacteria; order Enterobacterales; family Enterobacteriaceae; genus Kosakonia; species Kosakonia quasisacchari. The sequence continues at coordinate 115,572 of NZ_SJOP01000015.1, read as the reverse complement.
TTTATCCAGACGAGTCAGATCCTGGTAAACGATACGCCCTGCGCCCAGGTTAACGTGGCCGACTTCGGAGTTGCCCATCTGGCGATCCGGCAGGCCGACTTCGAGGCCGGATGCGTCAATCAGCGTATGCGGGCGAGTGGCCCACAATTTGTCCATTACCGGGGTTTTAGCGTTGAAAATAGCGTTATCCTGCTGGTCTTCACGGTAGCCGTAGCCATCCAGAATCACCAGTACCATAGGTTTTTTAGAAACCGACATTGCGACAACCTCATGCTCAGAAGACAAAAAAATTTGCGTAATTTTACTACAGCTGAATCGATAAAATAGCCGCAGAAGATCAAAGAAAGCGGCTGACCAGCCGCTTGTTTGCACCGCGAGTCTTTATTTTTTCTGTAACACTCCGCAGAAAATGCATTCCGTCACGCTCGCTGGCTGTATTTGCCCCACCGCGCAGGTATACTCCTTGCTGGTTTTTAATCACTAAGTCCGGAGTTGTAACCCCAGATGCAAGAAATTATGCAATTTATTGGCCGCAACCCAATCCTGTGTATCGCCTGGATTGCGTTATTCGGTGCTGTGCTGTTTACCACTTTCAAGGGCATTGCGTCTAAAGTGAAAGTGATTTCTCGCGGCGAAGCTACGCGCCTCATCAATAAAGAAGATGCGGTAGTGGTAGATTTGCGTCAGCGTGATGATTTCCGTAAAGGTCACATCGCAGGTGCGGTGAATTTGCTGCCAAACGAGATCAAAGCCAATAATGTAGGTGAGCTTGAAAAACACAAAAGCGCGCCGATTATCGTTGTTGATGGTACCGGCATGCAGGCCCAGACCCCGGCGAACGAGCTGGTGAAAGCCGGTTTCGAGAAGGTCTTTGTACTGAAAGACGGTATCTCTGGCTGGATGGGCGAAAACCTGCCGTTAGTTCGCGGTAAATAATTTACCCACGGGTAAACATCGGAGAAGAGATATGGCCAATATTGAGATCTACACGAAAGCGACTTGCCCGTTTTGCCACCGCGCAAAAGCGTTGTTGAGCAGCAAAGGTGTCGCTTTTGCTGAGCTGCCTATCGATGGCGACATGGTGAAACGTGAAGAGATGATTCAACGTAGTGGCCGTACGACGGTTCCGCAGATTTTTATTGATGCGCAGCACATTGGCGGCTGCGACGATTTATATGCGCTGGACGCGCGTGGCGGGCTGGATCCGCTGTTGCGTTAATGCTTTTAGAGCACTACAACACTAAAGGGTTATTCACTCATGTCTGAACAAAACAACACCGAAATGACTTTCCAGATTCAGCGTATCTACACGAAAGATATCTCTTTCGAAGCGCCGAATGCGCCACACATCTTCCAGAAAGAGTGGCAACCGGAAGTGAAACTGGATCTCGACACTGCCTCCACTCAGCTGGCGGAAGGTGTTTATGAAGTGGTTCTGCGCGTTACCGTGACCGCTTCCCTGGGCGAAGAAACTGGCTTCCTGTGCGAAGTGCAGCAGGGCGGTATCTTCTCTATCGACGGTATCGAAGGAACGCAGATGGCGCACTGCCTGGGTGCATACTGCCCGAACATTCTGTTCCCGTATGCCCGCGAGTGCATTACCAGCCTGGTTTCCCGCGGTACTTTCCCGCAACTGAACCTTGCGCCAGTGAACTTTGATGCGCTGTTCATGAACTACCTGCAACAGCAGACTGGCGAAGGTGCCGAACAACATCAGGATGCCTGATGAACGCACTTAATGCTGCAATGACTGTGATCGGTGCCGGCTCTTACGGCACCGCTCTTGCCATCACACTGGCAAGAAATGGCCACCCGGTTGTGCTGTGGGGCCATGACCCAAAACATATCGCGACCCTGCAACATGACCGTTGCAACGCCGCGTTCCTTCCCGATGTGCCTTTCCCCGATACGCTGCAATTAGAGAGCGATCTTGCCCGCGCGCTTTCCGCCAGCCGTAATATCCTGGTGGTGGTGCCAAGCCACGTCTTTGGCGATGTGCTGGCGCAAATCAAGCCGCTCATGCGCGATGACGCACGTATCGTCTGGGCGACAAAAGGGCTGGAAGCCGAAACCGGGCGTCTGCTCGAAGAAGTGGCGCGCGAGGTGTTAGGCCCGGATATTCCGCTGGCGGTGATTTCCGGCCCGACATTTGCCAAAGAGCTGGCGGCGGGTCTGCCAACGGCGATTTCCCTCGCTTCTGCTGATCCCCAGTTCGCCGAGGATTTACAGCAGCTCCTTCACTGCGGCAAAAGCTTTCGTGTCTACAGCAACCCGGATTTCATCGGCGTGCAGCTGGGCGGCGCGGTGAAAAACGTCATTGCGATTGGCGCGGGCATGTCCGACGGCATTGGCTTTGGTGCCAATGCGCGTACGGCGCTGATCACCCGTGGTTTGAGCGAAATGTCGCGTCTCGGTGCCGCGTTGGGTGCCGATCCTGCCACCTTTATGGGCATGGCGGGTTTAGGCGATTTAGTGCTGACCTGTACCGATAACCAGTCGCGCAACCGCCGTTTTGGCATGATGCTTGGTCAGGGCATGGACGTGCAAAGCGCCCAGGATAAGATTGGCCAGGTGGTCGAAGGTTACCGCAATACCAAAGAAGTACGCGCGCTGGCGCACCGGTTTGGCGTCGAAATGCCAATAACCGAGGAAATTTATCAGGTATTGTATTGCGGAAAAAATGCGCGCGAGGCAGCATTGACCCTATTAGGTCGTGCCCGCAAGGAAGAGCACTAACCCCTTAGTCGCAGGGACTCTTTTTGAACTCACGATAAGGCTGGCGCAGACCAGCCTGTCGTCTTATCACGTCTGGAGTAAGCAATGCCGTGTGAAGAACTGGATCTGGTCTGGAAAAATATTAAAGCCGAAGCCCGGGCACTGGCGGAGTGTGAGCCAATGCTGGCCAGTTTTTACCACGCAACATTACTCAAGCACGAAAACCTGGGCAGCGCGCTGAGCTACATGCTGGCGAACAAACTTGCCTCGCCGATTATGCCAGCGATTGCCATTCGCGAAGTCGTCGAAGAAGCCTACGCTGCCGACCCGGAAATGATCGCCTCCGCTGCCTGTGATATCCAGGCCGTGCGTACGCGCGACCCGGCGGTGGATAAATACTCCACGCCGCTGCTCTATCTGAAAGGTTTCCACGCGCTACAGGCCTATCGCATAGGGCACTGGTTGTGGACGCAGGGGCGCGAGGCGCTGGCGATTTTCCTGCAAAACCAGGTGTCGGTCAGTTTCCAGGTGGACATTCACCCGGCGGCGCGAATTGGTCGCGGCATTATGCTCGACCACGCAACCGGCATCGTGGTGGGCGAAACGGCAGTCATTGAAGATGACGTGTCGATTCTGCAATCGGTCACGCTCGGCGGGACCGGCAAAACCAGCGGCGATCGCCACCCGAAAATTCGCGAAGGCGTGATGATTGGCGCGGGTGCCAAAATTCTCGGCAATATCGAAGTGGGTCGCGGTGCGAAGATTGGCGCGGGTTCCGTGGTATTGCAACCGGTGCCGCCGCATACCACGGCAGCAGGTGTTCCGGCACGAATTGTCGGTAAGCCGGAAAGCGATAAACCGTCAATGGATATGGATCAGCATTTCAACGGGGTAAACCAAGGGTTCGAGTACGGCGACGGCATTTAATTGTCTGACTAATTTACTCGTCAGCCTGAACCAGGGCAGCGCGCAAGACGCGACACCGTGTTGAACACCCGCTGGAGGCGCGAAGCGAATAATCCTCATGGCTTTCGTATTCGCTCCGGTTTTTCCGCGCTCTCCGTCTTTAATCTGCCTTCACCAATAAGCCAGCAAAATAAGTGCGTGAGCAATGACAGACATCGCTATTCGCAGGGCGGATTAACGTGTTGCCGTCACCTGACAATCCATCTTCAGCTACGCAGCACGGCGCCTGAGTAACCTAACTGGCGCCAGGCTTCATACACTACCACCGACACCGCATTCGAAAGGTTCATGCTGCGGCTGTCCGGCATCATCGGTATGCGGATTTTTTGCTCCGGCGGCAATGCGTCAAGGATAGTCGCTGGCAGGCCGCGTGTTTCCGGGCCAAACATCAAATAATCCCCATCCTGGTAGCTCACCGCACTGTGTGCTGGCGTGCCTTTGGTGGTGAGGGCAAATAAGCGTTGCGGCTGTTCGGCTTCGACAAACGCGGCGTAATCATGATGGCGTTTTACGGCGGCGAACTCATGGTAATCCAGCCCTGCGCGGCGCAGGCGCTTGTCGTCCCAGGTGAACCCCATCGGTTCAATGATATGCAGACGAAAACCAGTATTGGCGCATAAGCGGATGATATTCCCGGTATTTGGCGGGATTTCAGGTTCGAATAACACGATGTTTAACATACTGCCCCCTTAATAGCGGGGGCAGGATAGCACTCTCTAAGCGGCGTCGCCATGCGACAACGGTGCCAGCGCGGCAGGTAACTGGTTCAGTTCCTGGACCAGCGAGTCTTTGCTGATGTCGCGAATCGATTTCGCGCTGGTCAGCGTCATCGCCACGCGCATCTCTTTCTCAATCAGATCGAGCAAATTCGCGACGCCTTTGCGGCCATGCGTCGCCAGCGCGTACAGGTAAGCGCGGCCCAGCAGGACAGAATCCGCGCCGAGTGCCAGCATCCGCACCACATCCAGCCCGTTACGGATGCCGCTGTCGGCGAGGATCGTGATATCGCCTTTCACTGCATCGGCAATTGCCGGAAGCGCGCGGGCGGAAGAGAGCACGCCGTCGAGCTGGCGGCCGCCGTGGTTAGAAACCACAATGCCGTCTGCGCCAAAGCGCACCGCGTCGCGGGCATCTTCCGGGTCGAGGATCCCTTTGATCACCATCGGGCCATCCCAGAATTCGCGGATCCACTCCAGGTCTTTCCATGAAATTGACGGATCGAAGTTCTTCGCCAGCCAGCCAATGTAGTCCTCCAGCCCGGTCGGTTTACCGAGATAAGCGGAGATATTCCCCAGGTCATGCGGCCGCCCGTTGACGCCGACATCCCACGCCCACTGCGGATGCAGCACCGATTGCAGGTAACGGCGCAGCGCCGCATTCGGGCCGCTCATGCCGGAATGGGCATCGCGGTAGCGCGCGCCTGGGGTAGGCATATCCACGGTGAATACCAGCGTTGAGCAACCGGCGGCTTTCGCCCGTTCCAGCGCGTTACGCATAAAGCCGCGATCGCGCAGCACATATAACTGGAACCACATCGGGCGCTTAATCGTCGGCGCGACCTCTTCAATCGGGCAGACGGAAACTGTCGAGAGCGTAAAAGGAATGCCTTTCGCATCTGCCGCGCCCGCCGCCTGTACTTCACCGCGCCGGGCGTACATGCCGCACAGCCCAACTGGGGCAAGCGCCACCGGCATCGATAACTTTTCATTAAACAACGTGGTTTCGAGGCTGAGTTCAGACATGTCTTTTAGCACTCGCTGGCGCAGCGCCACCTGGGACAGGTCTTCAACGTTGCGGCGCAGAGTGTATTCGGCATACGCGCCGCCATCGATATAGTGAAACAAGAACGGCGGCAAAATGCGTTTAGCCGCCGCGCGATAGTCGCTGGCTGCGGAAATAATCATGCTTTTTTCTCCCTGGAGTGAATGTGCTGCTCGTCGGGCAGGCGGGTGATGCGTGCCTGGCGGGCCTGATCTTCATCGAATTTACGAATAGTGGTATGCACGAAACCGAGGTGCGCCATCATCGCCTGACGCGCGCCATCGGCGTCGCCGGCAAGAATGGCGTTCATCACCGCCTGGTGCTGCTCGGTCAGTTGTGAAAAAACGGGCGGAACGAGGTACATGCGCTGGCGGCTCTGTTTTACCGAGGATTGCAGCAGGTCGAAGAACCCGCGCATGGTTTGCAATAACACCACGTTATGCGAGGCCTCGGCGATGGCGAGATGGAAACGCACATCCGCCTGCGAAGCGAGATCCGGGTCATCGGATTGCGTGGCTTCAAAGCACAGCACAATTTTCTCTTTATCGGCCTCGGTAGCGCGCATCGCCGCGTGCCAGGCGGTGCTGGCTTCGATGGCGTGGCGCGCTTCGAGAATATCGAAACTGTAATCCGGGTCATCATGCAGCAGCGTTTTCAGCGGCTGGACGATGTTTTGCTCCGACCAGTCATCATGCTGCCAGCGCACAAATGTGCCGCCGCCACGGCGGCTGAGGAGCACGCCTTCGCTGACCAGTTTCGATAACGCTTCACGCAATGAGTTGCGCGACACACCAAGCTGTACGGCAAGCTGGCGTTCTGCGGGCAGTTTCATGCCCGCTTCCAGCTGTTGTTCGGCAATCAGCGCCCGCACACGGTCGGCGACATCGTCTGTCAGGCGTCTGGGTAACACTTTCATGGGATCATCCAGGTAAGAACATACGCCTGAAGTGTCGTAATCACCCCCACCATGCAGGTGAAAATCAGGCTGTGTTTAACAGTAAAACGGAACAGGTCAGACTCTTTACCTACCAGCCCCACCGCCGCACAGGCAATGGCGATCGACTGGGGCGAAATCATCTTGCCGGTAACGCCGCCAGTGGTATTCGCTGCGACCATCAGTACATCCGACACACCAATTTGCTGCGCAGCGGTGGCTTGCAGTGCGGCGAACAGCGCGTTCGATGAAGTATCTGAACCGGTCAGAAAGACGCCCAGCCAGCCGAGAAACGGCGAGAAGAATGGGAAGGCGCTGCCGGTGTGCGCCAGTGCCAGTGCCAGCGTTGAGGACAGCCCGGAATAGTTAGAGATAAAGGCGAACGCCAGCACCATACCAATCGAGTAAATCGGCAGCGCCAGGTCACGCAGCGTGCTGGTAAACGTCGTGACGGCATCCTTCGGCTTCATGCGCAGCCAGACAATCGACAAAATGGCGGCAAACAGAATGGCGGTGCCGGTGGCGGAGAACCAGTCAAATTTATACACCGCAGCGTAAGGCGTAGCGGCGTTGACCACCGGCGGCATACGCGCGACCAGCTTGTCGAGATGCGGTACAGAAACAGTGAATACCCAGTCATACAGCGCACCGCCAGGGGCAAACAGCGCCTTAAATGGCGGCACACTCCACAGCGTCACGGTGGCGGTCAAAAACAGGAACGGCGACCAGGCGCGCAGGATCTGCCCGCCGCTGTATTGGGTACGTTTTAAATCGAGATCCACCTGCGATGCGCCCATATCGCCAAAGCGGAAGATGCGCACCGGACGCCAGCGCTTGAGGAACAACGTCAGGCAGACCAGCGAAACCAGCGACGAGATGATGTCCGGCAGCTCCGGGCCGATAAAGTTGGAGCTTAGATACTGCGCGATAGCAAACGAGCCGCCCGCAACCATTACCGCCGGCCAGGTCTCTTTTATGCCGCGCCAGCCATCCATAATCGCCATGATCCAGAACAGCACAATAATGGTCAGGAACGGTAACTGGCGGCCAACCATCTGGCCGATTTCAAAGCTGTCCAGCCCGGTAACTTGCCCGGCGACCAGAATCGGAATGCCCATTGCGCCAAAGGCGACTGGCGCGGTGTTGACGATCAGGCACAGGCCCGCGGCATACAGCGGATTAAAACCTAAACCCACCAGTAACGCGGCGGTAATGGCGACCGGCGCGCCAAATCCGGCGGCCCCTTCCAGAAACGCGCCGAAAGAGAAGCCGACAATCAGCATTTGCAGACGCTGGTCTGGCGTAATCGACAGAATCGAAGATCGAATAATGTCGAACTGCCCGGTTTTGACCGAGATTTTATAGACAAAAACGGCGGCGATAATGATCCACGCAATCGGCCACAATCCGTAGAAGAAGCCATAAACCACCGAGGCCAGCGCGTGATCGAGCGGCATACGGTAAAACAGCAGCGCCACGCCAAGGGCGATGGCGACAGTCCAACTGGCGGCGACATAGCCTTTCAGTTTGAGCTTTATCAGCGCAAAAAAGAAAAACAGGATCGGTAGCGATGCAATTAAGCTGGAAAGCCAAAGGTTGCCAGCCGGGTCGTAATTCTGTTGCCAGAGATTCATGCAGGTCTCCTGAGAACCACAACAAAACCGGCGAGCGGCAAGTCTGCGCTTAGCTCTGCGTCACATGTTTTGTAAAAGTGGTCCTGCCAGTTGGGTTGTGTAGGGGTTGTGATAACGAATGGTTATCCAAATGTTGCCAACTGGCAATGCATCTGTGACGGGATTTGATGGATTTGTGAACCAGGGAGAGGAACGATGGAAATTGGTAGGGCCAATTGTGCAGCCCTGGCGCTATTCAGCGGCCAGAGCTATTAAGAAAGGATCAGAACTCGATGTTAGCGAAGCCGGTCATCGCATCGAGACCCATTTCGCGGCCCAGCGCGGTCATCGGGTGTACAACCACCAGACCACGGATGCTTTTTTTCAGTTTGCCGAGGTCGGCCTGCTCTTTCTTGGTGATCGCACGGCGAAATGGCATTTTCATCAGCTTCTGCGCTTCTTTGCTCAGCTTCTGAGTGTACAGCTCGCGCAGCCGGGCGATTTCGGTTTCCAGCGTGGCTTTCTCTTTTTCCAGCTCAGCGTATTTTTCTGCTGCGTCAACTAAGGAGAGATCCGCTTGCTGGTGGCGAATAGCGTCGAGGCGGTCGCTCAGGCGCTTAATTTCGTTCTTTTCGACTTCTTTCATGAGGCTCAGTTCGTTGGGGAGTAAAACGATAAGGATACAGTATTTATGGCGAAGGTTATTTCTGGAATGCTTTTTTTAAGCTGATACGGGAAATAAGCTCGGTCAAAGAGAGCACCATGGTTGAACGCACCACTTGCTGGTAGCGCTGTTTTTGCATGGCCAAAAGCCTTGCGTCACTGGTATCAAACACCGGCGTGGGCGGCAGGGCAGCAACGCAGTGCAGTTCACCAAATGGCCCGAGGATCTCATCATCGGTAAACGCGTACTCGGTGCCATCGTGATTGAGCTCTTCACGCAGCGCCATCAACAGCTCGGCATCTTCATATTCCGGGCGGGAAATGACCCCAAGACCGTAAATCAGCTTTAAACGCACGGACAAATTGCCCAGCGGTCCATCACCGTCAAGCAGCGGCTCTACAGCGTATTTCACCGCGTAGTCATCTTTGCGAAATACCTGCAATACCAGAATATTGACAGCTTCGTTGAGCAACTCAACGGCGGCGATCAAAAAGCTTCGCACGGTTTTGCCAGCATTCAGACGCTCGAGAACACGGTTTTCGAAAGCCTGCGTTTTTTCCATTATTGCCTGCATATCTGACAATTTCGTTAACTGGCGCGGGGTTTCCCGCGCCATCGTCGGCATCATGCCCTGGCGTTATAGACGCTGACGGCTTCGTTAACGACCGGGCTGTTAGCATCCAGGCCGGAAACCTGCGCCAGAGCGGCTTGCGGGCCTTTCTCTTCGATAAGCTGAGCCAGCTCCTGCGCCTGCGGATCCTGCTCGCTGCGGTAATGCATGGCAGCGGCAATTCCTTTCACCAGGTTAGCGTGCGGCAGGTTGTACTCCAGCGTGCCGAGCAATGGTTTGATCAGGCGATCGCCCGCGCTCAGTTTACGCAGCGGTTGACGACCTACGCGCTCAACATCGTCTTTCAGATAGGGGTTTTCAAAACGACCCAGGATTTTCTGAATGTACGCGGCATGCTTGTCGGCATCGAAGCCATAACGTTTGATCAGCACCGCGCCGCTCTCTTCCATTGCGCCTTTCACAACCGCACGGATGTTGGCATCCAGAATTGCGTCGCGAATGGTTTGATGGCCGGTCTGTTTTCCAAGGTACGCGGTTATAGCATGCCCGGTATTCAGCGTGAAGAGCTTACGTTCAACAAATGCCATCAGGTTATCAGTTAATTCCATGCCCGGAATGGTTGGCAGCGCGCCTTTGAACTGGGTTTTATCAACAATCCACTCGCTGAAGGTTTCCACCGTGACTTCCAGCGGATCGTTAGTCGCGGATTCAGCCGGCGGAACAATACGGTCAACGGCGGAATCCACGAAGCCAACATGTTTTTCAACCCAAGCCTTGTCGGCGTCCGCCAGTGCGTTAATGACATGCCCTTTCAACTGCGTGGTACCGCGCACCATGTTTTCACACGCGATAATATTCAGCGGCGTGTTAATACCCTGCGCTTTACGTTTTGCCAGACCTTTGGCGATAGCCGGCGCGATGCGTTCCAGCACCACCGGGCCGACCGCCGTGGTCACCAGATCAACGTGTGCAATCAGGTCGACAACTTCATCACCAATGCTGCTCACGGCGTTAACGCCGGAGACGGTATCGACCTGCGCTTTTTCACCAACCACATGCACCTGATAGCTATGACGGGCATTAAGGGCGTCGAGCACCACCTGATTCACATCGGCGAACGTCAGTTCAATCCCCGCGTCGGCGAGCAATTTGCCGATAAAGCCACGTCCGATATTACCTGCGCCAAAATGTAATGCTTTCATAGACTTAACCTTCATCAATGTTTTTACCCGAGAGGGCTGGGGTGAGGAACCGCAAATATTTCCCCTCACCCTAGCCCTCTCCCCGTGGGGAGAGGGAGGAAAACCGATTACTTGCCGAGCAGTGCCAGCACTTCTTCAACGCTGGTCGTATGCGCCAGACGCTGAATCACCGTCTCATCGTCCAATGCATTGGTGAGGCTGGTGATCACCTGAATGTGCTCGTTGTTACGCGCCGCGATGCCGATCACCAGGCGGGCGATGTCGTCGTCTTCTTCACCGAAGCGAACACCGTTCGGATACTGACAGAACACCACGCCGGTTTTCAACACGCGATCTTTCGCTTCCACCGTGCCGTGCGGTACTGCGATGGACTCACCCAGATAGGTCGGGGTCAGTTTTTCGCGTTCAAGCATGGCCTCCACGTATTCCGGCTGAACGTAGCCGCCTTTGACCAGTTGCTCACCGGCAAAACGGATGGCTTCTTCTTTGTTGCTCGCTGTGCGACCCAGGAAGATATTCTCCGCACCCAACTTGAACAGGTTGGTGTTCGGGGCATCAAAGCTGTCCTGCAAGCTGCTGGTGACTTTGGCTTCGTTGTCAGTGTGGCGCTGTGCAGCAACCAGACGTTCGGTCAGATTGGTGTACAGGCCGCTGTCGAGGAAGTTGGTCAGCGAAATATGCTGCGCCTGCGGTGCCTGGCGCATAGCGCGCTCGGTCAGATCGCGGTGCGTAATCACCAGGTCAACGTCAGACGGCAGGCTGTTGATCGCGCTGTTGGTCACAGAGATGTTGCTCAGACCTGCATCCTGCACTTTCTTACGCAGCACGCCTGCGCCCATGGCGCTGGAACCCATACCGGCGTCACATGCGACGATGATTTTACGCACATGACTCAGGTCGTTGGTCACATCGCCCGCCGCCAGCGGGGTTGCGCCTTTAGACTCGGCTTTCATTTCGTGAATGCGACGGGTCGCTTCTTGCAGGTCTTCGTCGTCTTTCACTTTGCTGGTTTTCAGCAGGATGGAAGAGATCACGAAAGAAACCACCAGCGCAGCGAAAATAGCCGCCAGGTTGGCGAAGTACGCGCCTTTTGGCGTCATTGCCAGCACCGCCAGGATGGAACCTGGAGAAGCCGGAGAGACCAGGCCGCCGTTCAGCACGCTCAGGGTGAACACGCCAGTCATACCGCCGAGGATAACGGCAAGCAGCAGACGCGGGTTCATCAGCACATACGGGAAGTAAATTTCGTGGATACCACCCAGGAAGTGGATGATAGCCGCGCCGCCAGCAGATTGTTTAGCGCTGCCGCGACCAAAGAACATATACGCCAGCAGAACGCCCATACCCGGGCCCGGGTTCGCTTCAATCAGGAAGAAGATGGACTTGCCGAGGTCATGCGATTGCTGGATACCCAGCGGTGAGAAGATACCGTGGTTGATCGCGTTATTGAGGAACAGGATTTTCGCCGGTTCAACAAAAATAGACGCCAGCGGCAGCATTTCGTGCGCAACCATGAAGTTAACGCCCGCTGCCAGAACTTTGGACAGCACTTCAACCGCAGGACCAATGCCGAGGAACGCCAGGATGGCGAGGATCATACCGATGATGCCAGCGGAGAAGTTGTTCACCAGCATTTCGAAACCGGATTTGATCTTACCGTCGACCCAGTTATCAAAGTGTTTAATCGCCCAGCCGCCAAGCGGACCCGCGATCATTGCACCGAGGAACATCGGCATATCCGCACCGACGATAACCCCCATTGTGGTAATCGCGCCGACTACGCCGCCACGATCGCCGCCTACCAGACGACCACCGGTGTAACCGATGAGCAGAGGCAGCAGATAAGTAATCATTGGGCCAACGAGTTTCGCCAGCGTCTCGTTAGGCAACCACCCTGTAGGAATAAACAATGCGGTGATGATCCCCCACGCGATGAACGCGCCGATATTCGGCATCACCATATTGCTGAGAAAACGACCAAAGCTTTGCACTTTGATCTTGATATCGGATGACATAAAACACCCCTTCTTATGTTTGCTATCGCACAGGCCGGAAGCCCGAGGTTTGTTGTTAACGTGGCGGCAGAGGTAGCCGGACCTGGGTTATCTGTGAGGCGAAATCTCGCACCGAATCGCGTAGCTGTCCAGATGACGCACATTAGTGTGATTTAGATCACACTAATGTAGGGGGTATGCCACCTATTAGTGTGATATTTATCACAAAAAATCAGTGTAAAAAAAGAACAAAGCGCAAAAACCACACGTTATGAGCCTGTAAGTGTGATGTTATTCACATTTTTAACTCGATGATTTGTTATGTATTTGTGATATGGATCACAAGATATTTTCGTCAGGACTTTTCCGAGTGTGATCGCCAGCAACCTGTGTTTTTGGCGAGCCGCATAACCTGTAACTTCCTTTCACTGCCGGAAGTGATACTCACTGTAGCGGCAGAAGTTTTCATCTTGATGAAACAATCTGCGCCCGCTCGTTCATACTTAGGTTTTTGTTGGCGAAAACGGAGAAGGCAATGAAACTGATCGGCAGCTATACCAGCCCTTTTGTACGCAAAATTTCGGTGATCCTGCTGGAAAAGGGCATTACCTTTGAGTTTATCAATGAACAGCCCTATAACGCTGTTAATAGCGTGGCGCAGTATAACCCGCTTGGCAAAGTTCCGGCGCTGATAACCGATGACGGTGAAGTGTGGTACGACTCGCCGATCATTGCGGAATACATTGATTTGCTGAATATCGCCCCGGCTATGTTACCTACTGATCCCAAAGCGGCGTTAAAAGTTCGCCAACTGGAAGCGCTGGCCGACGGCATTATGGATGCCGCACTGGTCTCGGTTCGCGAGCTGGCGCGCCCGGTCGAACAACAATCGGAAACGGAGCTGTTACGCCAGCGGGAAAAAGTTTCGCGCGGGCTGGACGCGCTGGAAAACTATCTTAAAGATGGCTCGCTGAGTGTGGATACCTTGAACCTGGCGACGGTGGCAATCGCCTGCGCCATTGGTTACCTCAACTTCCGCCATGTTTCGCCCGGCTGGTGTGTTGATCGCCCCTTATTGGTAAAGCTGGTGGAAAACCTGTTTCAGCGCGAGAGTTTCGCCCGTACCGAACCACCGAAGGCTTGATAAGCATGATGTCCGCCTGAGCAAGTCACTGTACAATCCCCTCACGTCAAACCCCCTGACGGGAGGGGGCAACTCATAGCCAGGCCTTTTCATGACAACTCTTTACAGCCAGATCCCTTCGACCGATCGCCTGTTACGTGACGAGGCGTTCGCCACTTTATTAACTACTTTCGGCCACAGTCGCGTGGCGCAAACGCTGCGCCAGCTTCAGGACGAGGCGCGCGCGCAGATCCGTGAAGCACAAACGTTACCCGACTGGTGCCTCGACTGGGCAGCGGCGGCGCAACAGCGGCTGGAACAAAGCGACAGCAGCGCGCTGCGCCCGGTGTTTAACCTGAGCGGCACGGTGCTGCACACAAACTTAGGCCGCGCGGTTCAGCCGCAGGCCGCCATCGACGCCGTCGCGCAGGTGATGGGCTCGCCGGTGACGCTGGAGTATGACCTCGATGGCGCGGGTCGCGGTCATCGCGATCGCGCACTGGCGGATTTACTCTGCCAGCTTACCGGCGCGGAAGACGCCTGCATCGTCAATAACAATGCCGCAGCAGTGTTGCTGATGCTGGCAGCGACGGCGGCTGGTCGCGAAGTGGTGGTGTCACGCGGTGAGCTGGTAGAAATTGGCGGTGCGTTTCGCATTCCGGATGTGATGCGCCAGGCGGGTTGTGTGCTGCACGAAGTGGGCACCACTAACCGCACGCATGCGAAGGATTACCGCCAGGCGATTAACGATAACACCGCGCTGCTGATGAAAGTCCACACCAGTAATTACCATATCGAAGGTTTTACCAAAGCGGTGGATGAAGCCGAGCTGGTCGCGCTAGGCGAAGAGCATGCGCTACCGGTGATTGTCGATCTCGGTAGTGGTTCACTGGTCGATTTAAGCCGCTACGGTTTGCCGCAGGAACCGATGCCGCAAGCGCTGATTGCCGCTGGTGTAAGCCTGGTGAGTTTCTCCGGCGATAAGCTGCTCGGCGGCCCGCAGGCGGGCATTATCGTGGGTAAAAAAACGCTGATTGAACAGTTGCAGCAGCACCCGCTGAAACGCGCATTGCGGGCGGATAAAATGACACTTGCGGCGCTGGAGGCGACGTTACGCCTCTATCTGCACCCGGAAAAACTCACTGAGAACCTGCCGACGCTGCGTTACTTAACCCGCCCGGAGGCGGAAATTCGTGAGCAAGCGCAGCGCTTGTACGCGGCGCTGACGGCGCGTTATCACGCGTTTGAGCTGCGTGTGGAAGCCTGCCTGTCACAAATTGGTAGCGGTTCGCTGCCGGTCGACAGGCTGCCGGGCGCGGCGCTGACGTTTACTCCGCGCGATGGCAGTGGCCGACGTCTGGAGGCGCTGGCCGCGCAGTGGCGGGCGCTGCCACAGCCGGTGATTGGTCGTATTTACGATGGTCGCCTGTGGCTGGATTGCCGCTGTATTGATGATGAATCCCGCTTGCTGGAGATGTTGCTGAAATGATTATTGCTACTGCCGGGCACGTCGACCACGGCAAAACCACCTTGATTGAAGCGATTACCGGCGTGAATGCGGATCGTCTGCCGGAAGAGAAAAAACGCGGCATGACCATCGATCTCGGTTACGCCTACTGGCCACAGCCGGATGGCCGTGTGCCGGGTTTTATTGATGTGCCTGGGCATGAAAAATTCCTCTCTAATATGCTCGCGGGTGTTGGCGGCATCGACCATGCGCTGCTGGTGGTGGCATGTGATGATGGCGTAATGGCGCAGACGCGCGAGCATCTGGCGATTTTACAATTGACCGGCAACCCGGCGCTGACGGTGGCACTGACCAAGGCAGACCGTGTGGATGAGGCACGCATTGCCGAGGTGCGCGCGGAAGTACAAAACACGCTCCTGGCCTTTGGTTACCCGCAGGCGACGCTGTTTGTCACTGCCGCCACGGAACAGCGCGGTATTGCTGAGTTACGTGAACACCTGTTGCAATTGCCAGAACGCGCGCATCCGGAGCATCAGCGTTTCCGCCTGGCGCTGGATCGCGCTTTCACGGTAAAAGGCGCGGGGCTGGTGGTGACGGGAACGGCGCTGTCCGGCGATGTCCGCGTAGGCGATACGCTGTGGCTGACCGGGGCGAATAAACCGATGCGTGTGCGCGGGTTGCATGCGCAGAACCAACCTGTCGATCACGCTCATGCCGGGCAACGTATCGCACTGAATATTGCCGGTGATGCAGAAAAAGAAGCGCTTAGCCGCGGTGACTGGCTGTTGTCGCAGCAGCCCGACGAACCCACCGAGCGGCTGATTGTCTCCCTGCAAACTCACGTTCCGCTGACGCAATGGCAGCCATTGCATATTCATCATGCCGCCAGCCACGTTACCGGGCGCGTGTCGCTGCTGGAAAATGGCCTTGCCGAATTGGTGCTTGATACGCCGCTGTGGCTGGCGGACAACGACTTACTGGTGCTGCGTGATATCTCCGCGCGCAGCACGCTGGCGGGTGCGCGCGTGGTGACGCTGAACTCACCGCGTCGCGGCAAGCGCAAGGTGGATTACCTGGCGTGGATTGGCGAACTGGCGCAAGCCAAAGATGATGCCCAGGCGTTGGCCGTGCATTTATCGCGCGGGGCGGTGGATCTGCGCGCGTTTGGCTGGGCTCGCCAGTTAAGCAGCAACGGTCTGGCGGCGCTACTCGATAACCCCGGTTTTATCCGCGCGGGTGATAACCTGCTCAATGCGCCCGTAGCCGCGCGCTGGCAGCGCAAGTTGCTGGACACGCTGGCGACTTACCATGAACAGCATCGCGAAGAGCCGGGTCCTGGGCGCGAACGCCTGCGACGCATGGCGCTGCCCATGGAAGATGAAGCGCTGGTATTAACGCTGATTGAACGTATGCGTGAGAGCGGCGATATCCACAGCCACCACGGCTGGCTGCACTTGCCGGAGCATAAAGCCGGTTTCAGCGACGAGCAGGCGCAGTTGTGGCAGAAAACCGCGCCGCTGTTTGGCGACGAACCCTGGTGGGTGCGGGATTTAGCCCGGGAAATCGGTGTTGATGAACAGGCAATGCGCGGCGTACTGCGCCAGGCGGCGCAGCAGGGATTGATTACGGCGATCGTCAAAGATCGTTATTACCGCAACGATCGCATTGTGACCTTTGCCAGCATGATCCGCGATCTTGATCAGGCGCGCGGTTCGACCAGCGCAGCAGACTTTCGCGATACGCTGAATGTGGGGCGCAAACTGGCGATTCAGATCCTCGAGTATTTCGACCGCATTGGTTTTACCCGTCGCCGTGGCAATGACCACATCCTGCGCGACAAGGCGTTATTCCTCAAAGAGTGATCAACTCTCGGGCTGGCGATTTTTCGCCAGCCGCATCAACCCTCGCAAAGCAATTTACCGCAAGGAAACGCCGGTCATAACCTTCAATGTCTCCCCGAACCCAGCGGAAGATTTGACGTTAAGCGCAAGCAGCCCGGCAGCGGATGCGAAACCTGTGGAATCAAACTGGAACGTGATAGCAGATTCAATGCTCATTGGCGAGCGGCTCCTGCACGCCTGATGCAGGTTGCCAGAAATGTTCAGGCAAATGACAAAACTGGCGGCTTTCCCGCTTGCGATCAAAGCATTGCGGCGGTTTTTTCTGGCACCCTTGTCGTTTTCGTGCCCAGGTGGAGTGGGGAATGAACCGTTTTATTATCGCTGATTCGACCAAATGCATTGGCTGTCGCACCTGCGAAGTCGCGTGTGTGGTGTCGCATGAAGATAATCAGGACTGCTCGGGTGTGAAACCCGCGACCTTTTCCGCGCGCATCCGCGTGGTGAAAACAGGCGATTTCTCTACTGCCGTTACCTGCCATCATTGCGAAGACGCTCCCTGCGCTAATGTCTGTCCGGTCGGCGCGATTGGTCGGGCCAACGGCGCGGTGCTGGTTGAGCAAGCGCGCTGTATCGGTTGTAAAAGTTGCATGATTGCCTGCCCGTTTGGTGCCATGCAGGTGATGCGTGTTGATGACCGGGCGCAGGCGCTGAAGTGCGATCTGTGCCAGCATCGTGAAAACGGTCCGGCTTGTGTCGAGGCTTGCCCGACCAACGCGCTGAGTTGCCTAAACCCGGTGCAGCTTCGCGAGAATCGGCTGCAAAGCCAGCGGCTCTAGCCAGCAAATCGGCGTGCATTGCACTAAAAATCACCCCCCATAGAAAGCAGTGATTCGCAAATCATAAAGAAAAGCCGCTGCCAGTTCTGCAAGCGTTAAGCCCAAAGGCATCAGGTCGAGGTGACGCGCCCTTGTTCGTGGGCGATAAAAAAGCCCTCGACAGAGGGCTTAATTCAGCGTGTTCGCTTTAGTTTTCTTGCCAGGCTTTTTCAATCTCTTCGGCGAGGATTTTCACGCCTGCTTCGATAAGCTCCGGCTCCGGCACATAGTTCATGCGCATGCACTGATGGGTGTGCGGCCAGGGTTTATCCAGACCCGGGAAGAAGTAGTCTCCTGGCACCATCAGCACGCCGCGTTTTTTCAGCCGTTGATACAGCAGCTCGGTGCTGATCGGCAGGTCTTTAAACCACAGCCAGAGGAAAATCGCCCCTTCCGGTTTGTGGATCAGGCAGCGCTCTTCCGGTAAATAGCGGCGCAGCGTGGCGATCGTTTCCTGTACCCGCTGGTAGTAAAACGGCTTGATCACCTCTTCAGAGAGGCGCAGTAAATCTTTGCGCTTAATCATTTCGCACATCATCGCCGGGCCAATGCCGCCTGGCGCGAGGCTGATAATGCCGTTCATATTGCGAATTGCAGAGATCACTTTTTCGCTGGCGATAATAATGCCGCAGCGGCTACCCGGCAGGCCCAGTTTCGACAGGCTCATACACAGAATGATGTTTGGGTTCCACAGCGGGCGCGCTTCGCTAAAGATAATGCCCGGGAAAGGGACGCCGTAAGCGTTATCAATCACCAGCGGAATGTTGTGCTGATTCGCCAGCATATCCAGTTTCATCAACTCTTCGTCGGTGATCACGTTGCCGGTCGGGTTGGTCGGGCGCGAGACGCAGATCATGCCGGTCTCTTCGCCAATATGCAGGTGTTCAAAATCGACGTGGTACTTAAACTGCCCGTCCGGCAACAGTTCAATGTTGGGGCGCGCGGAGACAAACAGATCTTCTTCCAGCCCGGAATCGGCATAGCCAATGTACTCTGGTGCCAACGGGAAAAGCACTTTCCTGGTGCTCCCATCGGCGCGGCGGCCAGCAAACAGGTTGAACAAGTAGAAAAACGCGCTCTGGCTGCCGTTTGTCAGTGCAATATTCTGTGGCTCAATATCCCAACCTAACTCTTCACGCAGCATAGCTGCCAGCGCCGTCAGTAACTCCGTTTTACCCTGCGGGCCGTCATAATTGCACAGTGCATCAGTCGCTTTGCCGTTTTCCACCATGTCTGCAAGCAGGTTGTGGAAGTAGTCGGTCATCGCCGGGATTTGTGCCGGGTTACCGCCGCCAAGCATGATCGCGCCAGGGGTGCGTAAACCGTCGTTGAGATCCTCCATCAGGCGTGTGATGCCTGCGTGGCGGGTAAATTTGTCGCCGAAAAGTGAAAATGTCATCGCTACTGCTCTGTCGGGCTGCGGATCAAAGTGGCTAACCATAGCGCTCCAGACGGCGAGGTGCAAATCGCCGCCGGTGCGCCTTTTTCACTCTTAATTCTTATCAATGACAGTTGAGCGATATATTATGCTGATGTTTGCTTTTATGGCTCAGCGGCGCGCAGCACCCGCCCAGACCACCATCACTTTGTCTTCGCCTTGCTCACGAACAAAACCGTAGCCCTGCGGTAGCGTAAGCGTGGTTTGTTTGCCCATGCCCAGCGCCGGATGGCGCGCGCGGAACTGCCCCAGGGTTTGCCAGTGCTGCAGGCTGGCGGCGCTCTTGCCGTCGAGATCCTGCCAGTTCATATCCGATCGCGTACCTTGTAATGGATCCGATCCTGTCGGGCCAAAAGGCCGCGCGCTTTCATCGCCGTAAAAGATCTGCACCGCGCCGGGGGCAAGCAGCAAAAGCTCTGCGGCTTGCTGGCCGCCCTCGCGGAACAGCCGGGTATCGTGGGAGGAGAGGTAGCTCAGGACATTAAAACTTTGCAGTTTGTCCGCCATCTGCTGCCAGACATTATCCATATTCGCCAGGCACGATACCGCGTCGGCGGCTTGTTGCTGATAGTCAAAATTGATCATCGCATCAAAGCCATGGCGGTAATAATCGCTCTGCATCACGCCATGCCCCCAGGATTCGCCGGTCATCCAGAAAGGGGCGTCATCGATTTTTTTCTGCGGATTGGCCTTTTTCCATTCTGCAAGTGCCGCTGTGGCCTGGGTTTTTAATTGTTGCCAGGCCGCCAGCTCGACATGTTTGGCAGTATCAACGCGAAAACCGTCAATGCCGTATTCACGCACCCACTCGCTGAGCCAATGGGTGAGGTAATCGCGCGGGGTATAACCTGCGATTTCCCGAGCGTGTGTATCCGGTTTGTGGCGATAAAACACCGGTAAACCTGAAGGCGTGGTGGATTCGGTTTTCAGATCCGGTAAAAACGCCAGCGACAGGGTGAGGTCGTCAAAACCGGGGTTGTCATAGTCGCCGATATCGGTGCGGATCCAGTTCTTACCCCACCAGTTTTGCCAGGCGCTTTTATCGCTAAAGTTGATGTAATCATTGAAGCTATGCCAGCTTTGCCCGGCGGCGGGACGCCAGTCAGTCCAGTGCTCGCCGAGGATCTTTTTGCGCTCTTCGTCTTTCAAATACAGCGCGCCGAACTGGAAGGTTTGCATATCGGCCAGCGTCGCATAGCCGGTGTGATTCATTACCACGTCAAACAGCACGCGGATGCCGCGCTGGTGCGCTTCATCAACCAGCTTACGCAAGTCATCTTCGCTGCCCATATTGGCGTCGAGTCGCGTCCAGTCCTGCGTGTAATAACCGTGGTAGGCATAATGAGGGAAATCGCCTTTCGTACCGCCGCCAACCCAGCCGTGGATCTGCTCCAGCGGCGAGCTTATCCATAACGCGTTGACGCCCAGCTGCTGCAAGTAATCAAGTTTGCTGGTCAGCCCTTGCAGGTCGCCACCGTGAAAGGTGCCAATCTCCTGCATGCCATCTTTATGCCGCCCGTAGCTGTTGTCATTGGCGGAATTGCCATTCACAAAGCGATCGGTAAGGACAAAATAGACCGTAGCGTTATGCCACTGAAAGGGGGCTGCGCCCTGCGTTTGCGCTTTTTCCAGCAGGAGAAGACCGTCACTTTCCGGTGCGGGTTGCAACGTGATTTTCCCGTCACGTACGGTGGCGGTTTGTTGGCTGTAGAAATCGCGTACAACGCTGCCTTCCGGGAAGGTGCTGCCAACAGGCACGGTCAGCGGCTTATCGTCACGCACCGGGCACTGGCGCGCAACGTTAACCGGCGTTTCGCTGGCCTCGCTTTTGACACTAAGCAGCAATGTTGGCGTGCCGGAACGGGTATCTAGCTGTATTTGGTAATCGCCATCACGGAATATCCGCCACTGCGGCGCGCTGCTGCTGCAAGGCTTCAACGAAAGCATTTGGTTCAGTTTGATGTCGCCGGCGGGCTGCCAACATTGCTGACCCTGCTGTAACGCGACCGGATACTCGCCTTTTTTCAGCGCAGCCTGGCTGCGCCAGAGACCGGTGCCGTCGTCAGTTAAAGGGGGGAAACCGGTGGCGGACCAGTCGGCGAGAGCGATGCCGGGAAGCAACAGCAGTAACAGTGCGGAGTGTTTCATCGGATGTCCCAGTGATGGCGATTTTACTCAGTTTGCCACTCCGCCTGGTGGGGGAACTCCTCCCTGGTCGTAATCGCCAGGGAGGAGGGGGCAGGGTGAGCGATCGCGCACATATTGTTAATGTGGATTTGCGATAACCGCCACATTTAGAAGAGATTGTCCGTTTTATGTGCAGTTTCCTGGTGACATGATTTCAGAATTGGATTATTTCTGTACGTGCTCTTGCAGGCTATTTTTGGTATGATTTGAGATTCAGCTCTCAAAATTATGCAAAAAAGAAGGTGTTGGAATGTTCATATCCGACCAGGAGACCTAATGATATCGATACCCATGCGACGACTTGGGGCCACGATACTCATGTTTTCCACCTTGATATTTTCAGGTGGGGTGCTGGCAAAGACGCACACAGAAACAGCGAGTCACAAAGCCCACGTCACTAAGGCAAGCGTAAAAAAACAGGCAAGCAGTAAACAAGAGTATTCTCGCAATAGTGTAAATAGCAGTTCACTTCCTGATTTGCGAAAATACCCTTCCGGAACACCAAGGAAAAAAGCGTTTCTCCGGACGGTAATGCCTTATATCACCAGCAAAAACTCTGCGATTACCGCCGAGCGTAACTGGTTGCTGTCAAAACAGTACAACAGCCAATGGTCGCCTGCCGAGCGCACGCGTCTGAAGGATATTACTCAACGCTACAAAATCAGCTGGAACGGGAATACGCGTCGTATTCCATGGAACGCGCTGCTGGAGCGTGTAGACATTATCCCGGACAGCATGGTTGCTACCATGGCGGCAGCGGAAAGTGGTTGGGGCACGTCAAAACTGGCGCGTACCAACAATAATCTGTTTGGTATGAAATGTGCGAAAGGCGCTTGTAAAAACGGTGCTGGCAAAGTGAAAGGCTACTCTCACTTTAACTCCGTACAGGAGTCGGTTGAGGCGTATGTCGTTAACCTGAACACTCATGCCGCGTATGCGTCATTCCGTAAATCCCGTGCGCAGTTGCGTAAAGCGGACCAGGAAGTGACGGCGACCAACATGATCCATAAGCTGAAGGGTTACTCAACCCGTGGTGCGAGCTACAACAACTATCTGTTTGCCATGTATCAGGACAATCAGCAGCTAATCGCCGCCCATATGTAATGTCAGCCCTGTAAACGCCTTCCAGCCGGAAGGCGTTTTTCTTTTGTGCTAAATAAGGATTTCGCTGTAGCGGTCGCGGTAGTCTTTTGGCGTGCTGTCGTACTCTTTGCGAAACACGGAGTAGAAATATTGCAGCGACGGGTAGCCGCACATCTGTGAGATCTCATTGATCGAGAGCGATGTCGATATCAGCAGGCTGCGGGCTTTTTCCAGTTTTTCCGCATGAATCATCGCGTGAATCGTCTCTCCCACCTCTTCTTTAAAGCGCTTTTCCAGGTTTGAACGTGAGATGCCGACGGCATCCAGCACCTGATCCACTTTGATGCCTTTACAGGCGTGATTACGGATGTAATGCATCGCCTGAATCACCGCCGGGTCGTTTAGCGAGCGATAATCCGTGGAGCGTCGGGCCACCACACGCACCGGCGGAACCAGTAACCGCTGTAACGGCATCGTTTCGTTATCCAGCAGACGATGCAGCAGCTTCGCCGCCTGGTAACCCATTTGCCGGGTTCCCTGCGCCACGGAAGAGAGCGCCACGCGCGAAAGATAGCGGGTGAGTTCTTCGTTATCGATACCGATCACGCACAGTTTTTCCGGCACCGGAATATGTAAATGGTCACACACTTGCAGAACATGGCGAGCGCGGGCGTCGGTAACGGCGATAATCCCGGTCTGCGGCGGCAACGTTTGCAGCCAGTCCGCCAGCCGGTTCTGCGCATGTTGCCAGTTCTCTGGTGCGGTAGTCAGCCCCTGGTAAACAACACCGCGGTACTTTTCTTGCGCCACTAGCTGGCAGAAGGCGTGCTCACGTTCTGCCGCCCAGCGCTTGCCGCCAGTGGCCGGCAGGCCGTAGAACGCAAAACGGTGCACACCTTTCTCTTTCAAGTGCAGAAACGCGCTCTCCACCAGCGCGTAGTTGTCGGTTGCAATGTAATGCACCGGCGGGTAGTGCTCCGGTGTGTGATACGAACCGCCTACGCCGACAATCGGCACGTCGACATCCGCCAGCAGCCGCTCAATGTCCCGGTCGTCATAATCGGCGATCACGCCATCGCCCAGCCACTCTTTGATATTTTCAATGCGGGCGCGAAAATCCTCTTCAATGAAGATATCCCACTCGGATTGCGACGCCTGTAAATACTCGCCGACCCCTTCGACAACCTGGCGGTCGTAGGCTTTATTGGCATTAAATAACAACGTGATGCGATGGCGCTTCTCAAACATGTTGGTTTGCTTCCTGACTTTCCATCCGATCTCATTATGATATTCATCAAACTAATGAATAAAAGAGATCCGGCAGTGTGATCGCGCCTTAATTCACAATTTTCAGACCCGCCGTTTGGTGGCTGAATCCATCCATACGGCCAGCAGCAAAATGGCTCCTTTAACGATGTATTGCCAGAACGTCGGCACATCCATCATGCTCATGCCGTTATCCAACGAGGCCATAATAAACGCGCCCATCACTGCACCCGCGACGCTACCAATACCGCCTGCAAGGCTGGTGCCGCCAATCACACAAGCGGCAATGGCGTCCAGTTCGGCGATGTTCCCGGCGGAAGGTGAGCCCGCTCCGAGGCGCGAGCTGAGAATCAAACCGGCAATCGCCACCATCAGTCCGTTAATCGCGAATACCGCAAGTTTGGTGCGCTCAACGTTAATGCCGGAGAGCCGTGCGGCCTCCAGATTGCCGCCAATGGCGTAAATACGGCGGCCAAACGCGGTGCGCGTCGCCATAAACATGCCTGCCAGCAGCAAAAACGCCAGCAGCAGTACCGGCGTGGGGACGCCACGGTAATCATTCAGCAGCCAAATAGCTCCAAGTACGATCACTGCGATAATCGCCTGGCGGCCGGCTGCTGCCGTGGAGGGAGATGTTGCCAGTCCCAGCGTCTGGCGGCGCATGCGACCGCGCCACTGCCAGAACACAAAGGCCACCAGGCCCAGCAGACCCACGCCGAAACCCACGCCGTCCGGTAAATAGCTTTGGCCAATTTGCGACATCGCCGCGCTGGTGGGGGAAACCGTGGTGCCGTTGGTAATACCAATCAGCACGCCACGAAAAGCCAGCATCCCGGCCAGCGTGACAATAAACGACGGAACTTTGCGATACGCCACCCACCAGCCGTTCCAGGCACCGAGCAGCAGGCCGAGCACCAGTGTCACCGCCACGGTCAGCGGCAGCGGCCAACCCAGCCAGACGTCGAAAATCGCCGCCGCGCCGCCGAGCAAACCCATCATGGAGCCGACGGAAAGGTCAATTTCGGCGGAGATAATGACAAACACCATTCCCACCGCCAGGATGCCGGTGATCGCGGTTTGGCGCAGCAGGTTGGATATATTACGCGCGCTTAGGTAGGCACCATCGGTCATGCCGGTGAAAAAGAGCATAATCACCACAATGGCGGCAATCATCACAAATACTTGTAAATTAAGGGACTTCAGCCCGGAAAAAGCCCCTGGCGAGGCGGTAGTTAACTTGATTTCAGACGGGTTGCTTTTCGACATGATGTTCGCTCCTCAGCGCCGCTTCCATGACCTGCTCCTGGGTCAAATTACGATTGATGAGATCGGCTTTTAGCTTGCCTTCATGCATCACCAACACCCGATCGCTTAATCCCAGAACTTCGGGGAGCTCGGATGAGATAACGATGACGGCGATCCCCTGCTGCACCAGTTGATTAATCAGTTTGTAGATTTCATATTTCGCGCCGATATCGATGCCGCGTGTAGGTTCATCGAGGATCAAAATGCGCGGATTGAGTAACAGGCAGCGGGCGAGAATGGCCTTTTGCTGGTTGCCCCCACTCAGGCGGCCAATGGCCAGCTCCGGAGAGGACGTTTTCACTTTTAGCCGCTGGAGTGACTGTAAAATGCACGCCTGCTCGGCGGCGTCATCCAGGCTGCTCAGCGCCCCGGTAAACTGGTTAAGCGCTGCTAGCGTGATGTTCTTGCCCACAGCCATCACCGGCACGATGCCGTCTTTTTTGCGGTCTTCCGGCACCATCGCAATACCAAAGTCGATAGCCTGCTGGCAGTTGTGAATTTGTACCGCTTTGCCATCAAGAAAGATTTGCCCTTCCCAGCGCCCCGGCCAGACGCCAAACAGGCACTGCACCGCTTCGGTTCGCCCTGCGCCAACCAGCCCGGCGATGCCAAGGATCTCGCCGCGCTTCAGGCTGAATGAAATATCGTTCACGCGTTTGATATGGCGGTTTACCGGGTGCCAGGCGGTAAGGTGTTCAACGCGCAGGATTTCGTCGCCTGTCGCGTGCGGTTCATTGGGGTAGAGCGCGGTCAGTTCGCGGCCTACCATCATTGTGATGATGTCGTCTTCGCTCATGCCCGCGGCATCACGCGTACCGATATGCTTGCCATCACGGATAACGCAGATGGTGTCCGATATCGCTTTGACTTCATTCAGCTTGTGGGAAATGTAAATGCAGGCGATATCGTGGTTGCGCAGGTCGCGGATGATATCCAGCAGCACGGCGGTTTCCTGCTCGGTCAGCGAAGCGGTGGGTTCATCCAGAATAAGCAGTCGTACCTGCTTGTTCAGCGCTTTGGCGATTTCGACCAGTTGCTGTTGCCCAAGCCCTAAATCACCAACCCGGGTATTGGGCGATACTGTCAGGCTCACCTGTTTGAGCAGCTTTTCGCAGCGAAGCGTCATCAGGTCGTAATCCATCACCCCGTGGCGAGTGATTTCCGTACCGAGGAAAATGTTTTCCAGCACGGTTAAATGTTTCACCAGCGCCAGTTCCTGGTGAATGATGGCAATCCCTTTCCGCTCGGTATCGCGGATATGGCTGGCTTGCAGGGTTTCGCCCGCAAAAATGATTTCTCCCTCATAACTGCCAGCCGGGTAAATCCCACACAGCACTTTCATCAGCGTGGATTTACCCGAACCGTTCTCACCACACAGCGAGAGCACCTCACCCGTATTAAGGTGCAGACTGACATTATCTATCGCCTTTACGACACCAAAGGTTTTGGTGATATTTTTCATTTCAAGTAAATAAGGCATGGCTGCTCCACGTCATTCGCCGATATACAGCGCCTGAAAGAGATGGCAGCCGACGCGCCCGCTGGCTAATGGCCGGCGCGCCGACGGTTTTAGAGCTGATCTTTCTGATGGAATCCGTCTTTGATGACAGTAGCGTCGATGTTGTCTTTGGTGACTTCGATTGGTGTCAACAGGCGGGCAGGAACATCTTTCAGGCCGTTATTCAGCGAGGCGTCCGCTTTTGGCGTCTTGCCGTTGCCCAGTTCGACGGCAATTTCCGCAGCGGTATTCGCCAGTTGGGTGATTGGCTTATAGACCGTCATGGTCTGGCTGCCGTTAATCAACCGTTTCACCCCTGCGAGGTCGGCATCCTGGCCCGAAATCGCCACTTTCCCGGCCAGACCCTGGGCGCTCAGAGCCTGAATTGCGCCGCCAGCGGTCGCATCGTTGGAAGCGACCACCGCATCAATTTTGTTATTGTTAGCGGTGAGGGCGTTTTCCATAATCTTCAGCGCGTTTTCCGGTAACCAGCCATCGACCCATTGATCGCCGACAATTTTAATTTTCCCGCTATCGATATAGGGTTTTAATACTTTCATTTGACCGGCACGGAATAACTTGGCGTTATTATCTACTGGTGATCCGCCCATTAAGAAATAATTTCCCTGCGGGACTTTGCTTACCAGGCTTTGCGCCTGTAATTCCCCGACTTTTTCATTATCGAATGAAATATAGAAATCGATGTCGGCATTATTAATCATGCGATCGTAAGCCAGAACTTTAATTCCTTCCTGTTTGGCTTCTTTTATTACGTTACTTAATACCTGACCGTTGTAGGGAATAATAACCAGTACATCAACGCCACGGTTGATCATATTTTCAATTTGCGACATCTGCGTTTCTTCATTTCCGTTTGCGGATTGAACAAACACGTTAGCACCGAGCGACTCGGCTTTTTTCACAAAAATATCGCGGTCTTTTTGCCAACGTTCAAGGCGCAAATCGTCAATCGCCATGCCGATTTTCACCTCTTTGGCATGGCCGAAAGCGCTTGCCAGCAGCAGGGAGGCGCAGAGTGTAAGGCAAAGGTTCTTTATCTTCATAATAGTAATACCTTTTGTAGGGTGAAGGGCGAGATAAAAGAAACATGCACTGCTATAGACGAGCAAATTCTTAACGCAGAATTGTTTGCTGGCAATTACAGATTTTTATCCGGGCGTTACGTTTTTTGGTTTATTTGCTGATTTATGACCGCGATCTTATTTTAAAAAAAGCAAAACCGATTTTGCATAAAAAACAGGAAGGCTTGTCGCAGCGGCAGAGAGCATTATTTGCGAGCCAGCGCACGTTTGTGCATTCTCTTAATAGCAGTGTGAAATAACGTAATTGAGCGAGCCAGAGAGAGAATCCAGTATTAACGTCAGATTTGTACACTCGCCAATGGAGCTCATTATGCAAGCTTATTTCGACCAGCTGGATCGGGTTCGTTTTGAAGGTCCAAAAACCACGAATCCTTTAGCGTTTCGTCATTACAATCCGGATGAGCTAGTGCTCGGTAAGCGCATGGAAGATCACCTGCGTTTTGCTGCCTGCTACTGGCACACTTTCTGCTGGAACGGCGCAGATATGTTTGGTGTGGGCTCCTTCAATCGCCCATGGCAACAGCCTGGCGAAGCCATCGCGATGGCGAAGCGTAAAGCCGATGTCGCGTTTGAGTTTTTTCATAAACTCAATGTGCCCTATTACTGCTTCCACGATGTGGACGTTTCGCCAGAAGGTGCGTCGCTGAAAGAGTATCTGAACAATTTTGCACAGATGGTGGACGTGCTGGCGGAAAAACAGCAGCAGAGCGGCGTGAAGCTGCTGTGGGGCACAGCGAACTGCTTTACCAACCCGCGCTACGGCGCTGGCGCGGCAACCAACCCGGATCCGGAAGTGTTCAGTTGGGCGGCGACGCAGGTGGTTACCGCAATGAACGCCACGCACAAACTGGGTGGTGAAAACTATGTGCTGTGGGGTGGTCGCGAGGGTTATGAAACCCTGCTGAATACCGATCTGCGCCAGGAGCGTGAGCAGATTGGCCGCTTCATGCATATGGTGGTTGAGCATAAACACAAAATCGGTTTTCGCGGCACGTTGCTTATCGAGCCAAAACCGCAGGAACCGACCAAGCACCAGTACGATTATGACGCTGCCACCGTTTATGGCTTCCTGAAACAGTTTGGTCTGGAGAAAGAGATTAAACTGAATATCGAAGCCAACCACGCCACGCTTGCAGGTCACTCCTTCCATCATGAAATCGCCACGGCAATCGCGCTGGGGCTGTTTGGTTCAGTGGACGCGAACCGCGGCGATCCGCAGCTCGGCTGGGATACCGATCAGTTCCCGAACAGCGTCGAAGAGAACGCGCTGGTGATGTATGAAATCCTCAAAGCGGGCGGTTTCACCAC
The DNA here is from genome assembly GCF_004331415.1 of Kosakonia quasisacchari. Lineage (GTDB taxonomy): Bacteria > Pseudomonadota > Gammaproteobacteria > Enterobacterales > Enterobacteriaceae > Kosakonia > Kosakonia quasisacchari. The sequence continues at coordinate 86,657 of NZ_SJOP01000015.1, read as the reverse complement.
CGGCGGCCTGAACTTTGACGCCAAAGTGCGTCGCCAGAGCACCGATAAATACGATCTCTTTTACGGCCATATTGGCGCGATGGACACCATGGCGCTGGCGCTGAAAGTGGCGGCTCGCATGGTGGAAGAGGGCGAGCTGGATAAACGTGTGGCGAAGCGCTATGCGGGCTGGAATGGTGAGCTGGGTCAGCAAATTTTGCAGGGACAGCTTAGCCTCGCGGAGCTGGCGAAGTACGCTGAGCAGCAGAACCTGGCACCGCACCACCAGAGCGGTCATCAGGAGCAACTGGAAAACCTGGTTAACTACTACCTGTTTGATAAGTAAACCGTTCTGCGCCGCGGATAACGCGGCGCACTAAAAAGGAGTGGTCACTATGTATATCGGGATCGATCTCGGCACCTCTGGTGTGAAGGCGATTCTGCTCGGCGAGCAGGGTGAGGTGCTGGCCTCGCATACGGAAAAACTCAGCGTGTCGCGACCGCATCCGCTGTGGTCGGAGCAAGATCCCGAAGCGTGGTGGCAGGCGACGGACCGCGCCATTCTGGCATTGGGCGAGGCGCACTCGTTACATCAGGTGAAAGCGATTGGCCTCGCCGGGCAGATGCACGGCGCGACGCTGCTCGATAAAAACAACCAGGTGTTGCGCCCGGCCATTCTGTGGAATGACGGTCGCAGCGGCGAAGAGTGCGCGCTGCTGGAAGAAAAGGTCAAAAATTCCCGTGCGATTACCGGCAACCTGATGATGCCCGGTTTTACCGCGCCGAAGCTTTTGTGGGTGCAGCGTCACGAACCAGAAATATTTGCCCATGTGGCGAAAGTGCTGCTGCCCAAAGATTTTCTGCGTTTGAAAATGTCCGGCGTATTCGCCAGTGACATGTCCGACGCGGCGGGAACAATGTGGCTGGATGTGGCAAACCGCGACTGGAGCGATGACATGCTGGCTGCGTGCTCGCTTTCGCGTGCGCAGATGCCTGCGCTGTTTGAAGGCAGCGAAATCACCGGCGAGTTGCTACCGGAGGTTGCCCGGCGCTGGACGATGCCGGTAGTTCCGGTTGTGGCGGGTGGCGGGGACAACGCCGCAGGTGCTGTTGGGGTCGGTATGGCCGATGCAGGCCAGGCGATGTTGTCGCTGGGCACATCCGGGGTTTATTTTGCCGTCAGCGAAGGGTTCCTCAGTAAACCTGAAAGCGCGGTGCACAGTTTCTGCCACGCACTGCCGGGGCGCTGGCATTTGATGTCGGTGATGCTTAGCGCAGCGTCATGCCTGGACTGGGCGGCGAAGCTGACGGGGCTGGAGTCGGTTCCGGCATTGATTAACGCCGCGCAACAAGCGAACGATAACGCCGGGGATCTGTGGTTTTTACCCTACCTTTCCGGAGAACGCACGCCGCATAACAACCCGCAGGCGAAAGGCGTGTTCTTTGGTCTGACGCATCAGCATGGCCGCGAAGAACTTGCCCGCGCCGTGCTGGAAGGTGTCGGTTTCGCGCTGGCGGATGGTATGGATGTTGTCCACGCCTGCGGCGTAACACCGCAGAGCATTACGCTTATCGGCGGCGGTGCGCGCAGCGCATGGTGGCGGCAAATGCTGGCGGATATCAGCGGATTGCAGCTGGATTACCGCACCGGCGGCGATGTTGGGCCTGCGCTTGGTGCGGCGCGGCTGGCGCAAATTGCCATCAATCCGCAAACGCCGTTGGCGACGCTGCTGCCGCAACTGCCGGTTGAGCAACAGCACACACCGGATGCCGATCGACACGCCCATTATGCGCCACGTCGTGAAACGTTCCGGCGCATCTATCAGCAGCTACTGCCGTTGATGTCCTGATTTTTCCTGCTTATCCGGCTCACTGTTCAGGTGGGCCGGAATCACCATGATGTTGTCCTTTTTTGGTCTTAGCAGGCGCAAAACTCCTTGCCACAATGGTGTTAACCTCACTGAGCAAGGAGTCCTGAAATGTCCCGCACCGCGCTGATTAATATCGACACACAGCAATCTTTTTTCCATCGCGACTACTGGCAAGATACGGATTTCGCTGCGTTTCAGCAGGCGATCTCCACGCTTATCGCTGGCTGTGAAGCACGCGGCGTGCCGATAGTTGATATCTTTCATGTCGCCGACAACGGGCCGTTTTCGCTGGAGAGTGGTTTTGTCACGCCGATGCCGTTCCTGCAACACCGCGCCGCCGTAACGTTTTATAAGCACGTACACAACGCATTTACGGATACCGGGCTGGATCACTGGTTGCGTAGCCGCGACATCAACCATCTGATTATTTGTGGTATTCGCACCGAGCAGTGCTGCGAAACCACCGCGCGCGTTGCGTCGGATCTGGGGTATCGCGTGACCTTTGTTAGCGAAGCGACACTGACCTTCCCGATGACGCATAAAGGGGTTACGCTGGATTGCAACGCGTTGCGCCATCGCACCGAAACCGTGCTCGAAGGCCGCTTTGCCGCCATTAAAACCGTCCACGAGATTCTGGAACTGTAATGACCACAGATGTCTGGTTTGTGATGTTGCCCGGCGTTTTGGCGCTGGATATGACCGGCCCGGCGGAAACTTTCGCGCTGGCAGATAACGCCTTTCGTCTGCACTACGTTGGCCCGGAAGAGAACGTATTGACCTCGATTGGCCTGACGATGAGCAACATCGCACCGTTACCGGACACCCTGCCGGAAGGCAGCCTGCTGGTGCTGCCGGGCGTGTCAGATTCCTCACGGTTATTCGATACGCCACAGGCGAACGCTGTGCGGCACTGGCTGATGCGCCTGCAACCACTGATTCACAGCCAGAGCATTGCGTTGATGTGCGTCTGTTCCGGCGCGATACTGGCGGCGAAAGCCGGGTTGATGAACGGCATTCAGTGCACCACCCACCATGATGTCATTGGCCGTTTACGCGCGGTGGCACCTGCGGCGCAGGTCAAAGAGAACCGTATTTTCATTGAGGATCGCAGCATCTGGACCAGCGCGGGTATCACCTCGGGTATCGATCTAGCGCTGCATTTGATTAACCGGCTGTGCGGGCCGGAAATGGCGCTGGCGGTAGCGCGGGAAATGGTGGTCTGGTTCCGCCGTTCCGGGGAAGATCCGCAAATCTCACCGTGGCTGCGTTACCGTAACCACCTGCATCCGGCGGTGCACCGCGCGCAAGATGCGCTAACGGCGGAGCCGCAAAAAGCCTGGCAACTGAGCGACATTGCCGAGCGGGCGCACGTTAGCCCACGGCATTTAACACGTTTGTTCCAGCAGCACCTGGGGATCAGCGTGCGAGATTATCTTGAACAATTGCGACTGGTGATTGCCGAGCAATGTCTGTTGCAAGGGCGCGGCGCAGAGCAGGCCGCGCTTGCTGCCGGGTTCTCCTCGCCGCGCCAGCTACAGCGGGCGCGCCAACGGGCGATTAACTGACAAAACGGCGTCTGTCGAGACGTTGCACCAGCATCGATAGCGCCAGGCTCGCCAGCAGTGTGGCGGTGAAAATCCATACAATGTCGAGTAGCGGTGAAGCGTGGATTTCAATGCCGCGCGTACGCAGGGCGTGAATAATCAGCGCATGAAAACCGTAAATACCCAGCGAATGGTGAGAAATCAGCGTCAGCCCCGGCAGCGTGCGGCTATTAAGCGTATTTTTGATAAGCGTAAACAGTGCAATGGCGCAAAGAAAGACCATCGGCCCACAGTAGAGATACCAGGTATCGGCGAAATTGCCGCGCCATTTCAGCTCATTGAGCGTGCCGCGTGAAATCACAAATACAGCGGCTAAAAACAGGACGGCGCAGGTCCAGGTGAGCGCCCGTTTTTGTGTCTCCATCATGCCAATGGCGCGCCCGAGCATGCCATACAAAATGTAGTAAAACGTATCCCCACCAATATAAAGATTGACCGGCAGCCACTCAAAACCGCTGATTTTCTGCGGCACCGTATTCGGGTTCGCCACAATGCCAATCACCACCACTAACGCCAGCAGCATTTTGCCGCTGAGCGCTTTCACCTGAATCAGCGGCGACACCAGATAAATGACGATAATGGCGAAGAAAAACCACAGGTGATAGAAAACCGGTTTTTGCAGCAGATTTTTCAACGACAGCTCACTGTTGATCGAAGTAAACAGCACGATATAGAGCAGGGCTACCAGGCTGTAGAACACCAGACAAAGCGCGATACGCAAGAAGTGGCGCGGTTGTGCGCTGCGTTCGCCAAAAAAGAGGTAGCCGGAAATCATAAAAAACAGCGGCACGCTGACGCGGGAAGCGGCGTTGAGAATATTAGCGATGTTCCAGTCGAAAGTGGTGATGCTGGCAGGGTTCGTAATGTACCAGGTAGTGGTATGGATCATCACTACCATTAAACAGGCTATCCCTCGCAGATTATCTATCCAGTAAATTTTCGACTGCATCAGTTCCTCTGTTTTCACGTTAAAGATAAATCCTCTCTGACTGTTAGATTATCTACCTATCTCATTAGATAATTCTGAGTTTTCCCGCTCTCGCTTGTGCGTTTCGCGCAGATTTGCAAAATTTGCGTCCCACGCCTTTAAAAATAACAGCCCGCAAGCAGGCAGTGATAAAAATGATGAAGTGTATTGTTCCCGCACTGGTGCTGCTATTAGCTGGCTGCAGCGCCTCTTCGGATATTCCCGCGCAGAAAGCGCAAAAAGCGCGGCCTGGCCCGGAACATTCGCTGGATATGGAAAATTTGTGCAGACAAAATGCCGCGCGCCGCTACAACACGGGCGTACAGCAAATTAATGTCACCGGCTTTGAGCAATTTCAGGGCAGCTATGAAATGCGGGGTATGACACCGCGCCGGGAAGCCTTTGTCTGCACTTTTGACGCGGAAGGCCAATTTTTACACCTTTCGATGCGCTAGACCGCTAGATTCCCGTCCGGCGGCGCGCGCTTTCCCCAATTTTCCTTAAACAAATCCGTTTCGTACTGTATATCTTGCAGCCAGCGGGTATACTGGGCGCTTCCTATAAATCCACACGTATCCAGCACGAAAGAATATGCAAAAGTTTGATACCAGGACCTTTCAGGGTCTGATCCTGACCTTACAGGATTATTGGGCTCGTCAGGGCTGTACCATTGTTCAACCTTTGGACATGGAAGTGGGCGCCGGTACCTCACACCCGATGACCAGCCTGCGTGCACTGGGGCCAGAACCGATGGCTACCGCGTATGTGCAACCTTCCCGCCGTCCGACCGATGGGCGCTATGGCGAAAACCCGAATCGTTTACAGCACTATTATCAGTTCCAGGTGGTGATTAAACCGTCTCCGGATAACATTCAGGAGCTGTACCTCGGGTCACTGAAAGAGCTGGGTATGGATCCGACCATTCACGATATTCGTTTCGTGGAAGACAACTGGGAAAACCCGACGCTGGGTGCCTGGGGTCTGGGTTGGGAAGTGTGGTTAAACGGCATGGAAGTAACGCAGTTTACCTACTTCCAGCAGGTTGGCGGTCTGGAGTGTAAACCGGTTACCGGTGAAATCACCTACGGTCTGGAACGTCTGGCCATGTACATTCAGGGCGTGGACAGTGTTTACGACCTGGTCTGGAGCGACGGCCCGCTGGGTAAAACCACTTACGGCGACGTGTTCCATCAGAACGAAGTGGAGCAATCCACCTACAACTTCGAATACGCGGATGTCGACTTCCTGTTCAGCTGCTTCGAGCAGTATGAAAAAGAAGCTCAGCAGTTGCTGGCGCTGGAAAACCCGTTGCCGCTGCCTGCCTACGAGCGCATTCTGAAGGCCGCCCATAGCTTCAACCTGCTGGATGCGCGTAAAGCTATCTCCGTGACGGAACGTCAGCGCTATATTCTGCGCATCCGCACGCTGACCAAAGCAGTGGCTGAAGCGTATTACGCTTCCCGTGAAGCCCTTGGCTTCCCGATGTGTAACAGAAATAAATAAGAGGCGGCCATGTCTGAGAAAACTTTCCTGGTGGAAATCGGCACAGAAGAGCTGCCACCAAAAGCATTGCGCAGCCTGGCCGAGTCCTTCGCTGCCAACGTTACCGCTGAGCTGGATGCAGCGGGTGTGACCCACGGCGACGTGCAGTGGTTCGCCGCGCCGCGGCGTCTGGCGGTAAAAGTCGCCAAACTGGCGGCATCCCAGCCGGATCGCGAAGTTGAAAAACGCGGCCCGGCGATCGCCCAGGCGTTTGACGCTGAAGGTAAGCCGAGCAAAGCGGCTGAAGGTTGGGCGCGCGGTTGCGGCATCACTGTCGATCAGGCCGAGCGTTTGACCACCGACAAAGGTGAATGGCTGCTCTATCGCGCGCATGTTAAAGGCGAAAACGTAGAAGCGCTGCTGCCGAACATGATTGCCAACTCGCTTGGCAAGCTGCCGATCCCGAAACTGATGCGCTGGGGCGCGTCGGATGTGCACTTTGTGCGCCCGGTTCACACCGTCACGCTGTTGCTGGGTGACACCGTGATTCCAGCGACGATTCTTGGCATTCAGTCCGATCGCGTGATTCGCGGCCATCGCTTTATGGGTGAGCCGGAGTTCACCATCGACAACGCCGATCAGTACCCGCAAATTCTGCTGGAGCGCGGCAAAGTGGTTGCCGATTACGATGCGCGTAAAGCGAAAATCAAAGCGGATGCTGAAGCAGCGGCGCGTAAGATTGGCGGCAATGCCGATCTGAGCGACAGCCTGCTGGAAGAAGTGACTTCTCTGGTTGAATGGCCAGTGGTGCTGACCGCGAAGTTTGAAGAGAAATTCCTTGCTGTTCCGGCTGAAGCGCTGGTTTACACCATGAAAGGTGACCAGAAATACTTCCCGGTGTATGGCAATGACGGCAAACTGCTGCCGAATTTTATCTTCGTCGCTAACATCGAATCGAAAGATCCGCAACAGATTATCTCTGGTAACGAAAAAGTGGTGCGTCCGCGTCTGGCGGATGCCGAGTTCTTCTTCAATACCGACCGCAAAAAACGCCTCGAAGATCATCTGCCGCGTCTGCAAACCGTGCTGTTCCAGCAACAGCTGGGTACGCTGCGCGATAAGACCGACCGTATTCAGGCGCTGGCGGGCTGGATTGCGGGGCAGATTGGCGCGGATGTAAATCACGCCACGCGCGCGGGCCTGCTCTCCAAATGCGACCTGATGACCAACATGGTGTTCGAATTCACCGACACCCAGGGCGTGATGGGCATGCACTATGCGCGTCACGACGGTGAAGCAGAAGACGTTGCTGTGGCGCTGAACGAACAGTACCAGCCGCGTTTTGCCGGTGATGAACTGCCGTCGAACCCGATTGCTTGTGCACTGGCGATTGCCGATAAGATGGACACCCTCGCGGGGATCTTCGGTATCGGCCAGCATCCGAAAGGCGATAAAGACCCGTTCGCACTGCGGCGCGCCGCGCTGGGCGTACTGCGTATTATCGTTGAGAAGAACCTGGCGCTGGATCTGCAAACCCTGACCGAAGAAGCGGTGCGTCTGTACGGCGACAAGCTGACCAACGCGAAAGTGGTCGATGATGTGATCGACTTTATGCTGGGTCGTTTCCGTGCCTGGTATCAGGACGAAGGTTACAGCGTTGATACCATTCAGGCGGTGCTGGCGCGTCGTCCGACCAAACCGGCCGATTTCGATGCGCGTATGAAGGCGGTTTCGCACTTCCGTACGCTCGACGAAGCGGCGGCGCTGGCGGCAGCAAACAAGCGCGTTTCCAATATCCTGGCGAAATCCGACGAGACGCTGAACGACATCGTTCACGCCTCGGTGCTGAAAGAAGCAGCGGAAATCAAGCTGGCGGGCAACTTAGTGGTGCTGCGCGATAAACTGCAGCCGTACTTTGCTGAAGGCCGTTACCAGGACGCATTAATCGAACTGGCGCAGTTGCGCGAGCCGGTGGATGAGTTCTTTGAGAACGTGATGGTGAATGCTGACGACAAAGACGTGCGTATCAACCGTCTGACATTGCTGTCTAAACTGCGTGAATTGTTCCTGCAAGTTGCGGATATCTCTCTGTTGCAGTAATTATCATTGCTATGAAAAACCCGCTGCGGCGGGTTTTTTTATGTCTGGCGTCAGGGCTACGGCGTGTTTTGCTCGCCGGGGTAAGGGACGAACGGCGTAAACGTGGAATTGACGCGAACGTTGTTACGGCCTGCGCGCTTAGCTTCATACAACGCATTGTCGGCGCTCTGGATAAGCTGCCCGTACTCGGTGTGGTTTTTCTGGCAGAGACTGGCGACACCAATACTGACGCTGACGATACCACCGGGGGAACTGGTGTGGGGCAAATCCAGTAGCTGTACGCTGGTGCGGAGTGTCTCGGCGAGCTCAACGGCATCGGCACAGCGGGTTTCGGGTAGCAGGGCGCAGAACTCCTCTCCACCATAACGGAACAGGACATCGGCAGGTTTTTTCAGCGCACCGCGCATCGCCATAGCAATTTGCTGTAAACACTCATCGCCGCGCTGGTGGCCATTGCAATCGTTATAAAGCTTGAAGTAATCCACATCAATCAGCAGCAGCGACAGCGGCTTGTTATTGCGCTTGCTGGCGCGCCATTCACGCTCAATGCAAAGGTCGAAATAACGGCGGTTGCCAACGCCGGTAAGCCCATCCGAAAGCGATTGTGACAGCAGCTCATGCGCCTGTTCGCGCAGTAATGATTCGCGGCGCACGGCGGCGGTGACATCGGCTATCTGAATCAGGCAATACCGTTCACTATCGCCTAATGGCACAATCGTTACCGCTTGGCTCAGGCGCGCGCCGGGGCGTGAAGGTTCGGCGTAGAGCGGGAAGGGTGAACGGTGCAAAGATTGCGAAAGCAGGGCAGATAAATTGTGGTCAATAGCCTGACGAATCGCATCGCCGACGCGGTGACAGGCCAGATCGGGGAATACGCTAAAAAAATCCTCGCCAACCGTGTCGCAGGCTGCACGCCCGGTGTGCATTTCTAACCACGCGTTCCACAGGGCGATACGGTACTGTGCGTCAACAATGATCACACCGAGGCTTAAGGATGAAAAGGCATCAAACAACAACTTATCTTTCATTTTCAATGCATTCCGTCTGGAACACTGCCGGTTTCTAAGCGGCTGATATAAAGCCGGATCTGTTCACGTAAGTCACGCAGCGCAGACATATCAAGGATAAAGGCGAGATACCCCTGAATTTGCTGGCGCTCAAGCGCAAAATCGATGCGCAACATCATCACCAGCGGGTCGTTGTCATCTTTGTTTGGGTTGAGGATCTGCTTGCTGCTGCCCACGCGAACCACGGGTAGCGAACCTTGTAGCTCTTTCTGGAACATATTGGCCAGCGTCCCGACACAGGCGTTGAGCACAATATTGCCAATTTCGCTCATCGCTTCGCGTTCCATCTCGCCCAGTTCATGCGCTGGGATCAGATCGCCCACCATCATGCGCACAATTTCAAAACTGGCGGCTTCAGGAAACATCAAAATCGCTTCGGTAGCATAAGCGCCCTCAAAATGCTGGCTAATGCCGAATAACGATATGCCCGCCCCCAGCTCATCAGCGGCTTCAGAGCGTGGCGTAAAGCGGATTGTCGGCACCGACATCCGCACTTCTTCATTGACGATATTGCTCATTGCGGCGGCGGCCTGGCCGACGCCGATGTTGAAGATCTCCATCAGGCTGTCGGTTTCAATTTCGCTGATATCCGGCAATTCACTCATGGATGTGCCTCCAGTCCGTTCAACAAGGCGTGGAGTTGCGGCTCTTTCAGCGGTTTTGGCAGGAAGCCAACACCAAGCGCTTGTGCAGCGGTTTGTATAGAGTTCTGAACGTTGGCGGTGAGCAGAATGATATGTGTGCCAGGGTGCGTCTGGCGGATGCGCGAAGCGGTTTCCATGCCGCCAATACCTGGCATGTTTACATCCAGTAAAATCGCATAAGGTGTGTTTGCTGATGCCAGTTCGATCGCCTCTTCGCCCGTTCCGGCCTCGTCGATTTTCCAGTCCCCGTGCAGGTTGAGCACATACTGGCGTGAAATCATGCGTGACAGGCGGCTGTCATCGACAATCAGGATATATTTCGACATCATTCATTCTCGTCTGGTTATTCATTGTCTAAAAAGGACAATGCAAAGCGCCCGGGGTCGCTCTCTTCCCTGATGAATGCGGCTTAACGTTTCAACATCGTTGTGTTTTCACATCACGCGCTGTTTCGTTGTTTCCTTTGTGAAATTCTCTTCCCGGTTTACACGCACGGCCTGCTACTTTTAGTTAAGTCACCTTATTCATCGGCAATAACATGCAAATGATTAGCGCCTTTATGACGAGGTGGTGAAAATTTAATCTTGAAGAGGAGAAATGATGCGGCTATCCTTTGCGCCGACGAATATCTCGTCTCACCGGAGCGCTCTCTAAAAATGAACAAACACGACTGATGAACTCGGATCCTTGCTAAACGCGCAGGCGTCGGCAGGGGATGTATTGATTTCATTCAGGAGTGCTTATGGCTCATTGCGCCCAAGTCCCCGCTTTTATTTTGCATCAGCTCACCTGTCAGTTTGCGACGGGCGAGACGCTTTTTGGCCCGCTTAATCTCTCCCTTGAACCGTCGCTGTGCGGCCTGGTGGGGCGCAACGGTGTGGGCAAAACGCAATTACTCCGTCTGCTGGCCGGCCTGGCAACACCCGCCCACGGGCATATCGAACGCTTTGGTACGCATACGTATATTGCACAGCAGCACGCGCTTTCTGCGCAGACTACGCTGGCGGAACTGCTTGGTTATGGCGATGTTTTCGCTGCCCGTCAGCGCATCGAACAGGGCGCTTACCAACCCGACGATCTCGACAGGCTTGAAGGGCTCTGGGATCTGCCGGAACGCCTGGATGTAGCGTTTGCAAACGCCAGACTTCCCACTTTCGCCCCGGATAGACCTGCCATTACCCTCAGTGGCGGCGAGCGTGTGCGGGCATTATTGTGCAGTGCGTTTATCGCCAATACGGATTATTTGCTGCTGGATGAACCCACAAATCACCTCGACAGACAGGGACGCGAGTGGTTTTACGCGCAACTGGCGCAGCGAAACGGTGGCACGCTGGTGGCGACCCACGATCGTGAATTACTGGCGCTGATGCTGCGCATTCTGGAGCTCACACCCGGTGGGCTGCGTAGTTATGGCGGCAATTATGATGACTACCAGCGGCAACGCGATGCGGAGCAGCAAGCCGCGCGAGCAGGGCTTGAACACGCCGCCAATGAGCGTCGGCGTACCCGTAGCAGGATGCAAAAAGAGCATGATGCCAGCCAGCGACGCTCGGCGCAGACGCTGCGAACCGTCGATACGTTAAATATTGCCTCGTTTGAGCGTGTGAAATACAAGAACGCGGCGAAAGAACGGCCCGCGAGCTGGCGCAAGCAGCACAGCGACCAGAATGAAGCGCTTAACACCGCCGTTAACCAGGCGCGCGAGCGGGTGGAAGAGGAGATGCCGGTCCTGTTTACGCTGCCTGGCAGCCATCTTCCCGACGGTAAGCAGGTGCTGGTTACGGAGGATTTGCTGCTGCCACACGTGGCGCTTGCTCCGCTTAACTGGCGTATGGATGGCCCAATGCGCGTGGCAGTGCGCGGGCCGAATGGTTGCGGTAAATCGACGCTTCTGAAAGTGATCCTTGGCGAGCTGGCTCCCCGCGCCGGTCTGTGCCAGCGCTCGGTCACCTGCGCGTACCTTGATCAGCATTTATCGCAGCTCGATCTCTCGCTGTCGGTGCTGGCGCATCTCAATTCTGGCGATACGCCGATGGAGGAGGGCGCACTGCGCAGCCGCCTGGCGCAACTGCAACTGGGCGCAGATAAAGTGATGCTGCCGCTGGCGGCGCTCAGCGGCGGCGAGCGGTTAAAAGCGGCGCTGGCGTGCGTATTGTGGCGGCGCGATGCCACGCAGTTGCTGCTGTTGGATGAGCCGACCAACCACCTCGATCTGGCATCAACGCAGGCGATTGAAGCCGCGCTGGCGACATTTCCTGGCGCGATGCTGGTGGTGTCTCATGACGAGGCATTTCTTCAGGGATTAACGCTTACGCACAGTCTGGTATGGCGGGAAGAGGGTTGGCACTGCAAAGCGGAGTAAGGTGGCTATTAACCCCCGGATTATCGGGGGTTCTAACATCACTATTTATTCAATTAACTGCTTACTGAGCGTTGGGTTCGCATGAATCAGACGCATCAGTTTCATCTCGGTGACTGTGGGTTTTATTCGTTGTGATTCCCATTCATGCACCATCGATACAGAAACTCCCATGGCACGAGCGAAGTCATCAATTTTAAGCCCGGTTCCACGTCGCAATTGTTCAAAGTCACTAAAGAAATTCGGCTTTTTGCTCAGGGTTACCGGCTGCGTTACGTCTTTTTTAAAAACAATTTGTTCCAGGCTGCTTAGCAGCTCAAATTCTGGATCTTTATATTCCATCGAGCACTCCTCGTAAAATCACACAGCGGGATCGTGATACAGCTCATTAAGAATAGTCGTGAAAATTCCTGGTGTGGTGGTTGCGCCAGTGATTATTTATGCGTCGAAACGTTTTGATGCTGTTGAAATACACGTTTTGACACTGGGTTACCGCTTAATTGCTTGATTACTCTCAGGCTGCATTTATTCAGTATATTTTTGTAAACCTTCAGCAGAATTTTCGATTAAGAATAATCTGTACCGATTCGCGGAAAATTTCATGCCAGGTCGGTTTCGCGCGTTTAAGAATGCATTGAAGGGGTATCTTGCGAAGCAGACCTGGACTATCCTTGTAAGCCTTCAGGCACGCGTGTGCCGGTATGCGCTTTTATGGGTGAAAGGAGTAACAAAATGGCGACAGGAAAGTCCTGCTCTCGCTGGTTCGCGTCTCTTGCGGCGTTATTAATGGTAGTAAGCCTGAGTGGGTGTTTTGACAAAGAGGGCGATCAGCGCAAGGCGTTTATCGATTTCCTGCAAAATACGGCCATGCGCAGCAGCGAACGACTGCCCGCGCTGACGGCGGATCAGAAAAAACAGTTTGGCCCGTTTGTCTCTGACTACGCTGTGATTTATGGCTATTCCCAGCAGGTTAACCAGGCGATGGATTCTGGTCTGCGTCCGGTGGTGGACAGCGTTAATGCTATCCGCGTGCCGCAGGATTATATGACGCAGCGTGAACCGCTTCGCCAGGCTAATGGTTCGCTGGGTGTACTGAGCCAGCAACTGCAAAACGCAAAAATGCAGGCCGATGCGTCTCATGCTGCGTTAAAACAGGCTGATGATCTTAAACCCGTTTATGATCAGGTGTTTACCAAAGTGGTCACCAACCCGGCCAACGCGTTGCAACCGTTGATCCCGGCAGCACAGGTGTTCACACAGCAACTGGTTCAGGTGGGTGATTTTATTGCTCAACAGGACACGCAGGTGAGCTTTGTTGCCAACGGCATTCAGTTCCCGACGTCGCAGCAGGCCAGCCAGTATAACGCGCTGATTGCCCCGCTGGCGGCGCAGCATCAGGCGTTCAATCAGGCCTGGACGGCAACCGTCGCCGCCACGCAGCAGTAATCCGGCGCAGGCAAAAAAAAGAGGCGACATGTTCGCCTCTTTTTTATTGCGCTTTGTGTTAGCTCGCCACTTGTGGGTTGACGCAGTTTTTCTCGACCTTGCCGTTCAGCGCGTCGATTAAGTTTTCTACCGCGCACTCCGCCATGTTGTAGCGGGTTTCATGAGTTGCAGAACCGATGTGCGGCAGCGCCACAACATTTGGCAACGACAGCAACGGCGAATCAACCGGCAATGGCTCTTGCTCAAAGACATCCAGCCCGGCGGCGTGGATCTCACCGTTTTGCAGCGCTTCCACCAGCGCCGCTTCATCAACCACCGGGCCGCGGCCGGCATTGATAAAGATGGCCGATTTTTTCATCATCTCAAACTGCGCCTTACCGATCAGGTGATGGGTCTCGTCCGTCAGCGGCAGCACCAGGCAAACAAAATCGGACTCTTTCAGCAGCGTCTCTAAATCACAATAACGGGCCTGAAAACGCTCTTCCGCCTCGGTGTGGTGGCGACGCGCGTTGTAAAGAATCGGCATGCCGAAACCGAAGTGCGCGCGCTGCGCCAGTGCCAGACCAATACGTCCCATACCGATAATGCCCAGCGTTTTATGGTGCACATCAATGCCAAACCAGTCTGCGCCGATACCCGATGTCCACTCGCCCGCTTTCACCCGCTCGGCAACTTCCACCACGCGGCGCGCGCTGCTCAGCACCAGCGCCATCATGGTATCGGCGACGGTTTCCGTGAGCACGGTCGGGGTATGCATCAGCAGGATTTTACGTGCGTTCAGCGCATCCACATCAAAGTTGTCATAGCCTACCGAGATAGTCGACGTGGCGCGTAGCTGCGGCATTTTTTCCAGTAGCTCGCTGTCCACTTTTTCGCTGGAACCCAGCAGTCCTTGCGCGCTGGCGAAGGCGTCTGCGTGTTGTGCCACCGTTTCCGGTTTCAGGTTCGCCACGCGGGTCACGGTGAAATGCGTTTCCAGACGTTGCAGCAAATCATCGGGCAAGGCTTTATACAGGATGATGGATGGCTTCATGCGGTTCTCCCTTGTGATGGTGCGCCTGCCGGAATCTGCTTATTGTTAGCAGGCTTAACAATTAAAGTAAGCCACACGGAGGCGAAAAGCGCTACCCCCATGAAAATGTACGACGCGGACGGGCTGCCGGTTGCGCCGTTGAGATAACCCACCACCCAGGAGCCGCAGAAGGAGCCCAGCGCGCCCATGCTGTTGATGAGCGCCATCGCCCCACCGGCGACATTGCGCGGCAGCATTTCAGGAATAATGGCGAAGAAAGGCCCATAAGGGGCGTACATCGCCGCGCCAGCCACCACCAGCAGTGAGTAAGAGACCCAGAAATGGTTCGCGCCAACTGCCCACGAGCCGATAAAGGCAAACGCGCCAATCAGCAGCAGCGGCCAGACGAACAGTTTACGGTTTTGCAGCTTATCGGATGCCCACGAGGCGAGGATCATTGCCAGCGTCGCCGCCAGGTAAGGCACGGCGGAGAGCCAGCCAACTTCGACCATGCCCAGGTTTTCACCGCCGCTGCGAATAATTGACGGTAGCCACAGGACAAACCCATAGACGCCAATACTCCAGGCGAAATATTGCAGGCACAGCAGCACGACATTGCGTGAGCGGAAGGCTTCGCTGTAATTACGCACCGCTTTAATGCCCTGCTGTTCTTTATCAAGCTGGGTTTGCAGCGCGGTTTTTTCATCACTCGACAGCCAGTTCACCTGCGCGGGTTTGTCTTTTACCAAGACCCACCAGCAGAACGCCCAAATCACCGCCGGAATACCTTCGATAATGAACATTTCGCGCCAGCCGAAGGATTGGATCAAGTAACCGGAAACCACCGACATCCACAGCACAGTGACCGGATTACCGAGGATCAGGAAGGTATTGGCGCGTGAACGTTCGGATTTGGTAAACCAGTTGCTGATATAGATAAGCATCGCGGGCATCACGGCCGCTTCCACCACACCGAGGATAAAGCGGATGGCGGCAAGCATCGGGATATTACTCACCATGCCGGTTAACGAGGCACAACCGCCCCACAGGATCAGGCAGATGAAGATCAGTTTGCGTACACTGCGCCGTTCAGCGTACATCGCGCCCGGGATCTGGAAAAAGAAATAACCAAGAAAGAACAGCGCGCCTAACAGTGAGGAAACACCTTTGGTAATGCCTAAATCATCGTTAATGCCAGCAGCGGAAGCAAAGCTAAAGTTGGCGCGATCGAGATAGGCCAGGCTGTAGGTAATGAACACGATCGGCATGATATACAGCCAGCGTTTTGTTGAATTTGTAGCGTTCATAAGGTTGCCTCTGTGGTTGAGGTGGTGACCGCCTGTTTGTAGGGTACAGGGCGGTGAGTCATGTTTTGGCGGTAGAGTGCGTTACAACGCGCCCAGCTCCGCACGGGTAGGCAATCCTTCGCTGTCGCCCGGCACCTGGATAGCCAGTGCGCCGATGGCGTTACCGCGCCGCACCGCGTCATGCAAGGTTTTGCCTTCCAGCAGGGCGCTAATTACGCCTACGGCGAAACCGTCCCCGGCTCCGACCGTATCGACGACGTTCTCCACTTTTACTGGCGCAACGGCGCCCTGTTCACCGCTGGCGGTTTTAAACCACGCACCATCGGCACCGGTTTTGATCACCACGGCTTTTACGCCGCGTTGTAGATAGAAATCGGCAATCCCTTCCGGCGTTTTTTCGCCAGTGAGGATGAATCCCTCTTTTAACCCAGGCAGAACCCAGTCAGCCTGGAAGGCGAGACGGTTGAGTTTTTCCACCATCTCCGCTTCGCTTTTCCACAGCACCGGTCGCAGATTCGGGTCAAACGAAATGGTTTTGCCCTGTGCTTTCATGCTTAGCGCCGCATGCTCAAGCAGTGCATAAGACGATGCCGACAGTGCCGCCGCCACGCCGCTAAGGTGCAAATGGCGGGCGTCGTTAAACAGCGCCGCATGAAAATCTTCTGTCGAGAGGTGGCTTGCCGCCGAGCCTTTACGGAAGTATTCCACAATGGGATCGGTTCCATTTTCGGCTTTAGATTTCAGCTGAAAGCCGGTGGCATAACGCCCGTCAAGTGTCACACCAGTGGTATCGATGTTTTCTTTACGCAGCGTATTGAGGATAAAGCGCCCGAAGCTGTCATCGCCGACGCGGCTTACCCAGCTCACCTGCAAACCCAGGCGCGCCAGCCCGGTGGCGACATTCAGCTCCGCGCCTGCCGCCCGCTTGATAAATTGACTGGCATCGGCCAGATCGCCTGTTTCGCAGGCAACAAACATCGCCATCGCTTCGCCAATCGTGATGACATCCAGCGGTTTATGCATGATGCGGCTCCTCGCGTAACAAATTAACGTAATGTCGGGTAACGGCGATCAGATCTTCGCCTTCCAGTGGGAATTCGATACCGCGCGGTGCATCGGCAGGTAAGTTATTCAGCAGCGCCAGCCAACGGGCATCGGCAGAGTCCGGCGGTACGGCGCGGAAACTGTCGCCATGCGTCACGGCGGCTTTGACATGGATATAACTGACCGCAGGCGCTAACTGGCGTGCGGCTTCTTCGGGATGTTCGCCAACCCACAGCCAGTTACCGGTGTCGAACGTCAAACTCACCGGTAAAGCGAGCGTGTGGCAGGCAGCTTTAAAGCGCAGCATTGGCGCGAGTTTGCCGCATATGGTCTGGTCGTTTTCCACCACCAGCGGCACCGGGCTGGTCGCCAGCCAGTCGCGCAGTGTTTCCAGCTCGCTGTTATGGCGAAAGTGGCCAAGCGAAACTTTTAGCCACTGGGCTTTCAACGTCTGTGCTTCTGCCAGCAAGGCCGGTAAGCGCGGGTTCAGTACGCCGTCCGGTTCGAACAGCGCCTCAGGCGCGGAGTAACAGACTTGCAGGTTATGCAGGTCGATGGCGAAGGCCAGTGAGGCCAGATGGGCTAACGCGTCTTCGCTTAACAGCTCGCGGCGGATCTCAACACCGTCGGCTCCGGCTTCGGCGATAATGGGCAGCAAGGCGATTTGCCCGCCCAGCGCCTCGATTTGCGGGTGGCCGTAAGCGGCGGTGACGACGATAATTTTTCTCTGCATTGTTCGACTCCCGGGCGATTATCTCGCTTTCGTGTGTCTTTAACGCTAGATGGAACCGGTTCCAAAGAAAAGATCACTGTGCCGGAAGTATGATCGTCATCACGAAGGTTATTTAACGCGCCGTCGAACCACGCACGATCAGTTCGCCGGAAAAAACCTGTTCGCGAACCGTGTCGCTGTGGCCTTCAATGCGCCGCACGACTTGCTCAACGGCGGCAAAGCCGATTTGCCAGGTCGGTTGTTTGAGGGTAGTGATGCCCACACCTGCCAGCTCAGCCCACTCCAGTTCATCGAAACCGAGTAGACCAATATCGCTGCCCCAGTTCAGGCCGATGCGTTTTAGTGAACGCGCCACTTGCAGCGTGAGTGCGCCGTTAGCGGAGATAACGGCTTTGCGCATTCCCCGGTGGCTGGCGTGGAACTGGCGCAGAGTATTGTCGAGCTGCGCGGCTTCATGGAGCACAATTTCGGCGTTTTCCGCCACCATGCCAGGGTAGCGGGCTAGTGTCGCGCGAAACGCAGCCAGCCGCTCGCGGCGGGTATTCACCGAACCCAGTGGTTCGCTCAGGAACAGAAGCGCTTCGAAACCCTGTTCAATCAGGTGCTCGGTGGCGGTGGTAGCTGCCTGCGTGTTGTCCAGCCCGACCACATCGCAGGCGAAATCGGGGATTTTGCGGTCAATCAATACCATCGGCAGCGAGGATTGTTGCAGGCGGTTTAGCCCTTCTTCACGCATCCCCACGGCGTTAACCACAATGCCTTCCACCTGGTAACTGCGCAGCAGGTCGAGATAATGCAGCTCCTGATCCACTTCGTTGTTGGTATTACATACCAGCGGGGTAAATCCTTTTTCGCGGCAGGCGGCTTCAATGCCGCTCAGCACATGCACGGAGTAGGGGTTGGTAATATCGGCAATGATCAGGCCAATCAAGCGGGTGCGACCGCGCTTTAAGCCGCGCGCCATCAGGCTTGGGCGGTAGTCGAGATCGGCAATAGCCTGCTCGATACGCGCCAGCAACGCGGCGGAAAGCAGATGTTTTTCACCATTCAGATAGCGTGAAATACTGGTTTTCCCTGTTTTTGCCGCTTTCGCGACATCGCTGATTGTTGGCCGCGCCGTTTTCGCCATGGTTGCTTCCCTCGCCGTGAATGGTTGCCCACACCTTAGCGCGAAATGGCACGCAATCAAGCACTAAGCAAGGCTTATCACCCGCAGTGTGAGCGTAATGACGTTTAATTCTTTGCGATCGCGCCGCCGCTGTGGATGATAGAGCGCAAAACAAAATCGACACCACCTGCAATCAATCCAGGAGCGCGCGTTGGCAAACTCTGCAATCAAAACTGTTCTCACGGCTGCCCATTGGGGGCCAATGCTGGTCGACACCGACGGCGAAAAGGTGCTCGCTTCGCGCGGTGCACTGCCGACGCGTCACCCCAACTCACTGCAAACTGTTGTGCAGGATCAGGTGCACAGCCCAACGCGCGTGCGCTACCCGATGGTGCGTAAAGGTTTTCTCGCGTCGCCTTCCAGCCCGCAGGGTGTGCGCGGCCAGGATGAGTTCGTGCGAGTGAGCTGGGATGATGCGCTGACGCTGATTCATCAGCAGCATCAGCGCATTCGCGAAACTTACGGCCCCTCGTCGATTTTCGCCGGTTCTTATGGCTGGCGCTCCAACGGCGTGCTGCACAAAGCGGCGACCTTGCTGCAACGCTATATGAGCTTGGCGGGAGGATATACCGGCCATTTGGGGGATTACTCCACCGGCGCGGCGCAGGCCATCATGCCGCATGTCGTTGGCGGCAACGAAGTGTATCAGCAGCAGACCAGTTGGCCGCTTATTCTTGAGCATAGCGAAGTGGTCGTACTGTGGAGCGCCAACCCGCTCAACACGCTGAAAATTGCCTGGAACGCCACCGACGAGCAGGGCATCCCTTATTTCGATGCGCTGCGCAAAAGCGGCAAACGGGTGATCTGCATCGATCCGATGCGTTCGGAAACCGTTGATTTCTTTGGCGACAGCATGGAGTGGATTGCGCCACACATGGGAACGGATGTGGCGCTGATGCTCGGTATTGCGCATACGCTGGTGGAAAATGGCTGGCAGGATGCGGATTTCCTCTCCCGCTGCACTGTCGGTTACGACACTTTCGCCGCTTACCTGACCGGTGAACGTGACGGCGTGGCAAAAACCGCCGAGTGGGCCGCAGAGATTTGTGGCGTTAATGCGGACAAAATTCGCGAACTGGCGGCACTTTTCCACAAAAACACCACCATGTTGATGTCCGGCTGGGGAATGCAGCGCCAGCAGTTCGGCGAACAAAAACACTGGATGCTGGTGACGCTGGCGGCCATGCTGGGGCAAATCGGCACGCCTGGCGGTGGTTTTGGTCTTTCTTACCATTTCGCCAACGGCGGCAACCCAACGCGCCGCGCGGCAGTGCTGGCATCCATGCAGGGCACGGTGAAAGACGGCATTGACGCGGTGGATAAAATCCCCGTTGCGCGCATTGTCGAAGCGCTGGAAAACCCCGGCGCGCCGTATCAGCACAACGGTTTGGACCGCCACTTCCCGGATATTCGTTTTGTCTGGTGGGCGGGTGGCGCTAACTTTACCCATCATCAGGATACCAACCGGCTGATTCGCGCCTGGCAGAAACCGGAGCTGGTGGTGATTTCCGAATGCTTCTGGACAGCCGCGGCGAAACACGCGGATATTGTGTTGCCGGCGACCACTTCGTTTGAACGTAACGATCTGACGATGACCGGTGATTACAGCAATCAGCATCTGGTGCCGATGAAGCGCGTCGTCGCGCCGCAATATGAAGCGCGCGATGACTGGGAGGTGTTTGCCGAGCTGAGCGAGCGCTGGGAAGCGGGCGGTCGCGAGCGTTTTACCGAAGGCAAAAACGACCTGCAATGGCTGGAGACGTTTTACAACATCGCTGCCGAGCGTGGCGCCAGCCAGCAGGTAACGCTACCGCCGTTTGCCGAATTCTGGCAGGCGAACCAGCTTATCGAAATGCCGGAGAGTGAACAGAACGCGCGCTTCGTTCGTTTTGCGGATTTCCGTCGCGATCCGCAAGCCAACCCCTTAAAAACACCGAGCGGAAAAATCGAAATTTTCTCCGAGCGGATTAATAGCTTCGGTTATGCCGATTGCCCGCCGCACCCGATGTGGCTGGAGCCGGACGAATGGCACGGCAACGCACAGCCGCAGCAGTTACAGGTGTTGTCCGCACATCCTGCGCATCGCCTGCATAGCCAGCTTAACTATTCCCGCTTACGGGAAACGTATGCCGTTTCTGGCCGCGAACCTGTCACGCTGCATCCTGTTGATGCGCAGGCTAGAGGGATTGTTGCGGGCGATGTGGTGCGCGTATGGAACTCTCGCGGGCAAGTGCTGGCCGGCGCGGTAGTGACTGAAGGGATTAAACCCGGCGTGATTTGTATTCACGAAGGCGCGTGGCCGGATCTCGACCACGCAGCGGGCGGCATCTGTAAAAATGGCGCGGTGAATGTGCTCACCAAAGATCTGCCCAGCTCGCGGCTGGGCAATGGTTGCGCCGGGAATACGGCGCTTGCATGGGTGGAAAAATATCAGGGACCGGCGCTTACGCTGACGGCGTTTGATCCGCCTGCCAGTTCATGATCCACGTCGGGTGGTGCGTTTCCTCCTGCCAGGCGCTATCTTCGATACGAAAGCCCTGCGCATGGTAGAAATTCACTGCCCGGACGTTTTTCTGATACACCTCCAGGCTTAGCCAGTTAAAGCGCTGTTTGGCGTGATCCATCAGCGCTTTGCCAATGCCACGGCCAATCGCGGCGGGGCGCACAAACAGCGCCCCGATAAACTGTGCGTCCATCACGCTGATAAAGCCTTGCAGCTCGCCGTGCTCTTCCCAGACCCAGGTTTTTGCGACCGGCAAATAAGCGTCGCGCACCAGCGCTTCGCTGTCCTGCCAGTAGCGCACATCAATAAACGGATGGGCAAAGCTTGTGCTCTCCATCCACAGCGTGAGCAGCGGCGACAGATCTTTGCTATGCCACGCGCGGATCATGCTTTCCTCCAGGGTGGCAGAAACAGCCGGTAATATGGTCGTTGACCAGCCCACATGCCTGCATAAATGAGTAGCAAATCGTGGTGCCGACGAATTTGAAGCCGCGTTTTTTCAGCGCTTTTGATAACGCATCTGACGCCGGGGTTGAGGTGGGGATTTCTGCAAGCGTGGCGGCCTGAGTGAGTTGCGGGGTGTTATCAACAAAACCCCAGACAAATTCTGAAAATGGTTCGCCGTTTTGCGCCATCGCCAGGTATGCGCGGGCGTTGCCGATGATGGCTTCAATCTTGCCACGATGGCGGATAATTCCGGCGTCTTGCAGCAGAATATCCACCTCTTCCGGCGTCATCGCCGCGACGCGTTCAGGATCAAATTGGTGGAAAGCTTTGCGGTAGTTTTCCCTTTTTTTCAAAACGGTAATCCACGATAACCCCGCTTGTTGCCCCTCAAGGCAGATCATCTCGAACAGCTTTTTCCCGTCCTTTTGCGCAACCCCCCACTCGGTATCATGGTAAGCGAGATAAAGCGGATCCTGAGTAACCCAACCACAACGCTGCATATCCTTACTCCGTCTGTGATATGTAAAATAAACCTCTGCTTGTCTTGACGCGCACCCCAGAAAGACAATATTTATTAAAGGGTCTTGACCCTAAAAAACAACGATAACAATTACGCCGAATTCGGCTCTTCTCTGGAGTCGCAACTTGATGAAAATAACCCGCAGTGGCCTTTCGCTGATGCTGCTGCCTGCTTGTCTGCTTTGTTGCCAGACGGCGGCGGCCTGGCAACAAGAATACAGTGGCAGCGACAAACTGAATGTGACCGCCGAACGCTACATCTGGGATAGCGATCGGCAGCCGCGCTATAACGACGTTCTCGAAGAGCGCATCCGCTCGACGCAAAATTTGCCCGGCGTGGCGTTTAATCTGCCCGATGAAACCCCGTTGGATTCCATCAGCACCATGAGCATTGGCCTGAATATTCCGCTGGCGAGCAGCGTGACTACCGGCCCGGTTGCGGCGTGGCACTACGATGGCTCAATGACCTCAATGTATAACGAATTTGGCGACAGCGCGACCACCATCCAGTACAGCGATCCGCTGTGGCACGCCAGCGTGAGTTCGCTCGGCTGGCGCGTGAATAGCCGCTTTGGCGACCTTCGCCCGTGGGCGCAACTCAGTTTCAACCAGCAATTTGGTGAAAATGTCTGGAAGAGCCAGTCCGGGCTTTACCGCTTAACCGCCGCCAACCAATACGGTAACTGGATGGATGTGACACTCGGCGCGGACATGCTGCTGAATCCGCACCTGGCGGCTTATGCTGCGATGTCGCAGTCGGAAAATGCCACCTTTGGGCAAAATTACCTCTATAGCATGGGCGTAAGCGCGCGGTTCTGATCTCTATTTAAAACAAACTTTTTACACTTAAGAAACAATCCCCGCGCGTTTTATCACGATAGTATGTACTAACTCACATTTACGATTCGGCGCGGGAAGCGATGCCCGTGCCATTCATTCCCGCTTACGTGCATTTCATTCCTTCTGACGCGCATTTCATGCCTTTTTTAGCCAGGCATGAAATGCGCTTCGTTATTGTTGTCGGCAGTGAATCCCTTCTCTTTCTTTGCAGGACGACTGCCATGAATACACCATCTGCTAATCGCACTCGCTGGCTGACACTGTTCGGCACCATTATTACGCAGTTTGCATTAGGGTCCGTTTATACCTGGAGCCTGTTTAATAGCTCGCTTTCGGAAAAGCTGGGTGAGCCGGTAAGCCAGGTGGCTTTCTCGTTTGGCCTGCTGAGCCTTGGTCTGGCGCTTTCTTCTTCGGTTGCCGGGAAATTACAGGAACGTTTTGGCGTAAAACGCGTCACCATCGCATCCGGCCTGCTGCTGGGGCTGGGTTTCTTCCTGACTGCGCACTCCAGCAACCTTTTGATGCTGTGGCTGAGCGCCGGTGTGTTGGTGGGGCTGGCGGACGGCGCGGGTTACTTGCTGACGCTTTCCAACTGCGTGAAGTGGTTCCCGGAGCGCAAAGGGTTGATCTCCGCGTTCTCCATCGGTTCTTACGGCCTTGGCAGCCTGGGTTTTAAATTTATCGACAGCCAGCTATTAGCCACCGTTGGCCTGGAAAGCACATTTATGATCTGGGGTGCGATTGTGCTGGTGATGATCGTGTTTGGCGCGATGCTGATGACCGATGCGCCGCTGCAAAAAGTCTCGACGGTTAATGGCGTGGTGGAAAACGACTTCACACTGGCTCAGTCAATGCGTAAACCGCAGTACTGGATGCTGGCGGTGATGTTCCTGACCGCCTGCATGAGCGGCCTGTATGTGATTGGTGTCGCAAAAGATATTGCTCAGGGCATGGTGCATCTGGATGTCGCGACAGCGGCGAATGCGGTAACCGTGATTGCCATCGCTAACTTAAGTGGCCGCCTGGTGCTTGGCGTGCTGTCTGACAAAATTGCCCGCATCCGTGTAATTACGATGGGCCAGGTGATTTCTCTGGTCGGTATGGCGGCGTTGCTTTTCGCACCGCTGAATGCCATGACCTTCTTCGCGGCGATTGCCTGTGTCGCTTTCAACTTCGGTGGCACCATTACCGTGTTCCCGTCGCTGGTGAGCGAGTTCTTCGGCCTGAACAATCTGGCGAAAAACTACGGTGTGATTTATCTGGGCTTTGGTATCGGCAGTATCTGCGGGTCGATTATTGCTTCGCTGTTTGGCGGCTTCTATGTCACTTTCTGCGTCATCTTCGCCCTGCTGATTGTTTCTCTGGCGCTCTCTACCACCATTCGCCAGCCGCAACGCCGCGTTTATAAAGAAGCGCACGCCTGAAGGTAAAATTGTGCAGAAACCGCCGCAACGTCGGCGGTTTTTCTGTATCTGCCGCACACTCCCGCCAGAGCGACTATCCTTATTGGTCAGGTTCTACCTACTAAAGGAGTCTCAAATGTCTTTAGAAAAAGTGGTTTATCGTGCGAAAGCGAAAGCAACCGGGGGCCGCGATGGCCATGCAACCTCCTCTGATGGCGTGCTGGATGTGAAGCTGGGCGTGCCAAAAGAGATGGGCGGTGCGGGCGGTGAAGTGACCAACCCGGAGCAGCTTTTTGCCGCAGGCTACTCCGCCTGTTTCCTCGGGGCGCTGAAACATGTTGCGTCGGTAGAGAAAAAGAAAGTGCCGCAAGATGCCTATATTGAAGGCCAGGTAGGCATTGGCCCGTTGCCGACCGGTTTTGGCATTGAAGCGCAGCTGGATATTCACCTGCCTGGCATGGATCACCAGGAAGCGGAAGCACTGGTGCAGAAAGCGCATATCGTTTGCCCGTATTCGAATGCGACCCGCGGCAATATTGATGTGAAGTTAAACGTGATCACCTCCTGATAGCACATCTCTATTACGGTTTTCTGACCCCGGCCATATTTTTTTGTAAATATATGGCCGGTTAGCACTTCCTCATGACACTTTTCTTTGCCGCTATGGTCTACTTAGCGCGCTTTTGAAGTTTCCTGGAAAAACTTCCTTCGCGACTTACCACCCTGCGGACGTTATCGAACAACGCGTCGCCAGGTGTTTTTTTCTTTTTTCAGAGTACTTGCATGACTTATATCAAAGCGATGACGCAGCAGAAGCTGAGCTTCTTGTTGGCGATATATATCGGTCTGTTTATGAATAGCGCTGTGTTCTACCGTCGATTTGATGGTTATGCACAAGCGTTCACCGTTTTGAAAGGACTCTCTGCGGCTGTCGAGCTCATTGGTACGGTGCTGGTCACCTTCTTTTTGCTACGCATTTTGTCGTTGCTGGGCCGCCGGGTTTGGCGGGTACTGGCATCGCTGGTTGTTATTTTCTCCGCTGCGGCCAGCTATTACATGACGTTTCTCAACGTGGTGATTGGTTACGGCATTATTGCCTCGGTCATGACCACGGATATCGATCTCTCCAAAGAAGTGGTGGGCTGGCAGCTTATCGTGTGGGTCGTGCTGGTCAGCGCGCTGCCGTTGCTTTTCATCTGGAGTAACCGCTGCCGCGATACGTTGCTGCGCCAGGTGAGCACACCAGGCGTGCGCATTCGCAGCGTGGGTGTGGTGCTGTTGGCGGGTTTAATGGTCTGGGGGCCGATTCGCCTGCTCGATTTGCAGCAGAAAAACTCGGAGCGGACCTCCGGCGTTGATATGCCGAGCTATGGTGGTGTGGTGGCAAACTCTTACTTACCGTCGAACTGGCTTTCAGCGCTGGGCCTGTACGCCTGGGCGCAGGTGGACGAATCTTCCGACTACAGATCGCTGATCAACCCGGCGAAAAAGTTTACCTATGTTGCGCCGAAAGATATTGATGACACCATGGTGGTGTTTATTATCGGCGAGACGACGCGTTGGGATCATATGGGAATGCTGGGTTACTCCCGCGATACCACGCCGAAACTGTCACAGGAGAAAAACCTGGTGGCGTTCCGCGGTTATTCCTGTGATACCGCGACCAAACTCTCTCTGCGCTGTATGTTTGTGCGCCAGGGCGGTGTGGAAGATAATCCGCAGCGTACGCTGAAAGAGCAAAACGTTTTCTCGGTGCTGAAACAGCTCGGCTTTTCCAGCGATTTATACGCCATGCAGAGCGAGATGTGGTTCTACAGCAACACCATGGCCGATAACATCGCGTACCGCGAGCAGATTGGCGCTGAGCCGCGCAACCGTGGCAAAAACGTCGATGACATGCTGCTGATTAATGAGATGCAGGCTTCTCTGGATAAAGGCACTCGCGGTAAACGTTTGATTATTATGCATACCAAAGGCTCGCACTTTAACTATACGCAGCGCTATCCGCGCAGCTTTGCGAAATGGACGCCGGAGTGTGTCAGCGTGGATGATAAGTGCAGTAAGGAAGAGCTGATTAACTCCTTCGATAACTCGGTGACGTATGTTGATCACTTTATCGATACGGTGATTGATAAGGTGCGCGATCGCAAAGCGATTGTGTTCTATGCGGCCGATCATGGTGAGTCGATCAATGAGAAAGAGCATCTGCACGGTACTCCGCGCAAAATGGCACCGCCGGAGCAGTTCCGTGTGCCGATGATGGTCTGGATGTCGGACAAATATTTGCAGGATCCGCAGAAGGCGCAAATGTTCGCGCAGCTCAAGCAGCAGGCGGCATTTAAAACGCCGCGCCGCCATGTTGAGCTGTATGACACCATCATGGGATGCCTGGGTTATACCTCGCCGAACGGCGGGATTAATGAGAACAACAACTGGTGCCATTTACCGTCACAGGCGGCGAAATAAGCCGCTTGCTGGCTTTATCACCAGTCAGTTAGCTTTTTTACATGAAAGGATTGACGGGGCATGTCGGCGGCAGTAAGATGCGCCCCGCATTCGGTGATTGGCGCAGCCTGGTAGCGCACTTCGTTCGGGACGAAGGGGTCGGAGGTTCGAATCCTCTATCACCGACCAAATTCAAAAAAGCCCAACCGTAAGGTTGGGTTTTTTGCTTTCTGCATCCGAAAGAGGATGAGAACCTCCGGGGGCAGAGGTTCGACTCGAGCGTAGCGAGAGAACGTTGCTTCAGCAACGGCCCGCAGGGTGAGCCACGCAGTGGCGAATCATCCTCTATCACCGACCAAATTCAAAAAAGCCCAACCGTAAGGTTGGGTTTTTTGCTTTCTGCATTCGAAAGAGGATGAGAACCTCCGGGGGCAGAGGTTCGACTCGAGCGTAGCGAGAGAACGTTGCTTCAGCAACGGCCCGCAGGGTGAGCCACGCAGTGGCGAATCATCCTCCATCACCGACCAAATTCAAAAAAGCCCAACCGTAAGGTTGGGTTTTTTGCTTTCTGCATTCGAACCCGAAAGAGGATAAGCATCCCAGGGAAGAGATGCGACCATAACAGCGAAACCTGTAATTTTATCCAAAATCTCCCTTATCCCCATTTCCCGCTGCCAGATCACTCTTTTGTGCGATATTCCATTGTATTTTTTTATATATGTTTGAATCTTTTTTCGCGTTGCTTATGGATAGAGGCAGCATTTTCACCTGTGCGTTTTAACGTTCGTGGCATTAATCGCTCAGATATTCAGCATTTCGCAAGAATTTTTTCATTATATGCATGAATGTTAATCACTGATTACGGTGAATTAATAAGCGAATTATTCTGGCATCTTGCCGCTAGCACAAATTTCCCTGCTGAAAACAGGTGCCTGAAGTTTTTTTTAACTTTGTTTACCGATTCTCACCGTCGTTGTAAATCCCGGTTACCTGTATTGACGTTTTGACATTCTGTTGACAGATTGTAGGGCGTGAGGGGCATTTCAAGGAGAATCTGCACTGCAACTCAGTCAACCTTGTGAAAGGAATCCCCATCTCTCATAACGCCTTCGGGCACAACCGACCAGACCGGTAAAAATCTAATAAAGGCCTGTCGGATATACCCACTGCATGGGTAACAACACATATCACATTGGAGCAGAATCAATGAGTATTTCCTTGAAGAAGTCAGGGATGCTGAAGCTCGGTCTTAGCCTGGTGGCCATGACCGTCGCGGCAAGCGTGCAGGCTAAAACCCTGGTTTATTGTTCTGAAGGCTCGCCTGAAGGCTTTAACCCACAGCTTTTCACCTCTGGTACCACTTACGATGCCAGCTCCGTGCCAATCTATAACCGCCTGGTAGAATTCAAAACCGGCACCACGGAAGTGATTCCGGGTCTGGCTGAGAAGTGGGATATCAGCGCCGATGGCAAAATCTACACTTTCCACCTGCGTAAAGGCGTGAAGTGGCAGGACAACAAAGATTTCAAACCAACGCGCGATTTCAATGCCGATGACGTCGTCTTCTCCTTCGATCGTCAGAAAAACGATCAGAACCCGTACCACAAAATCTCTGGCGGCAGCTATGAGTACTTTGAAGGCATGGGCCTGCCAGACCTGATTAGCGAAGTGAAGAAAGTCGACGACAACACCGTTCAGTTCGTGCTGACTCGCCCGGAATCACCGTTCCTGGCTGACCTGGCGATGGATTTCGCATCCATTCTGTCCAAAGAGTACGCCGATAACATGCTGAAAGCGGGCACGCCGGATAAAGTTGACCTGGACCCGATCGGTACCGGTCCGTTCCAGCTGCTGCAATACCAAAAAGACTCCCGCATTCTGTACAAAGCGTTTGAAGGTTTCTGGGGCACCAAGCCGAAAATCGATCGCCTGGTCTTCTCCATCACCCCTGACGCGTCCGTACGTTATGCCAAACTGCAGAAAAACGAGTGCCAGGTTATGCCGTACCCGAACCCGGCTGACATCGCGCGTATGAAGCAGGACAAAAACATTAACCTGATGGAACAGGCTGGCCTGAACGTCGGTTATATGTCCTTCAACACCGAGAAGAAACCGTTTGATGACGTGAAAGTGCGTCAGGCGCTGACTTACGCGGTGAACAAAGAAGCGATCATCAAAGCGGTTTACCAGGGCGCGGGCGTTGCGGCGAAAAACCTGATCCCGCCGACCATGTGGGGCTATAACGACGACGTTAAAGACTACACCTACGATCCTGAGAAGGCGAAACAGCTGCTGAAAGAAGCCGGCCAGGATAAAGGCTTTACCGTTGAGCTGTGGGCAATGCCGGTACAGCGTCCGTACAACCCGAACGCTCGCCGCATGGCAGAGATGATCCAGGCTGACTGGGCGAAAGTGGGCGTACAAGCCAAAATTGTTACCTATGAGTGGGGTGAATACCTGAAGCGCGCGAAAGCGGGCGAACACCAGGCGGTAATGATGGGCTGGACCGGCGACAACGGGGATCCGGATAACTTCTTCGCGACCCTGTTCAGCTGCGCTGCGGCTAAAGACGGTTCCAACTACTCTCGCTGGTGCTACAAGCCGTTTGAAGATCTGATTCAACCGGCGCGCGCCACCGACGACCACAACAAGCGTGTTGAACTGTACAAACAGGCTCAGGTGGTGATGCATGACCAGGCTCCGGCGCTGATCGTCGCTCACTCCACCGTTTACGAGCCAGTGCGTAAAGAAGTCAAAGGCTATGTGGTTGATCCGTTAGGCAAACACCATTTCGAAAACGTGTCTGTTGAATAATAAGCACGGTGCCTTTTCCCTCTCCCCTTTGGGGAGGGGGAATTTACATTTGTGAGCAATACAGACGCGCCGTCGCCAGGCGTAGCGTCACTACTGAGAATCCGGGTTATGTTGCAGTTCATTCTCCGACGTTTGGGGCTGGTTATCCCAACGTTTATCGGTATCACCCTTCTCACCTTTGCCTTTGTCCATATGATCCCCGGCGACCCGGTAATGATCATGGCGGGTGAGCGTGGTATCTCTCCTGAGCGTCACGCCCAGTTGCTGGCCGAGCTTGGTCTCGATAAGCCGCTGTGGGAGCAATACGTCAACTATGTGTGGGGCGTGCTGCATGGTGACTTAGGTATGTCGCTGAAAAGCCGTCTTCCGGTGTGGGACGAGTTCGTACCGCGTTTTAAAGCGACGCTGGAACTCGGCATCTGCGCCATGATTTTTGCGGTGGCCGTAGGCATTCCGGTGGGCGTCATGGCCGCTGTGAAGCGCGGTTCCATCTTCGATCACACCGCCGTGAGCCTCGCGCTGACCGGTTACTCCATGCCTATCTTCTGGTGGGGCATGATGCTGATTATGCTGGTCTCGGTACAACTGAACCTGACCCCGGTTTCCGGGCGCGTCAGCGATATGGTGTTCCTCGACGACAGCAACCCATTGACCGGCTTTATGCTGATTGATACCGCCATTTGGGGCGAGGACGGAAACTTCATCGATGCCGTTGCGCACATGATCCTGCCCGCCATCGTGCTCGGTACGATTCCGCTGGCGGTGATTGTGCGTATGACGCGCTCTTCGATGCTGGAAGTGCTGGGTGAAGATTATATCCGCACTGCGCGCGCGAAGGGGCTGACCCGTATGCGCGTGATCATCGTTCACGCCCTGCGCAACGCGATGCTGCCGGTGGTGACGGTGATTGGTTTACAGGTCGGTACGCTGCTGGCGGGCGCGATCCTGACGGAAACCATCTTCTCCTGGCCTGGCCTGGGGCGCTGGTTGATTGATGCACTGCAACGCCGAGACTATCCGGTCGTGCAGGGCGGGGTATTGCTGGTCGCGACGATGATTATCCTCGTCAACCTGCTGGTCGACCTGCTTTACGGCGTGGTGAACCCGCGTATTCGGCATAAGAAGTAAGGGGCCATCATGTCACAAGTCACTGAAAATAAAGTTGTCTCCGCACCGGTGCCGATGACCCCGCTGCAGGAGTTCTGGCACTATTTCAAACGCAACAAAGGCGCGGTCGTCGGGTTGGCTTACGTGGTGATCATGCTGATTATCGCCGTTTTCGCCAACTTCCTGGCTCCGCACAACCCGGCGGATCAGTTCCGCGATGCGCTACTTGCGCCGCCGGTCTGGCAGGATGGCGGCACCTGGACGCACATTCTCGGTACCGATGATGTTGGCCGCGATACGCTGTCGCGCCTGATGTTCGGTGCACGTCTGTCGCTGCTGGTCGGCTGTTTGGTGGTTGTGTTGTCGCTGATCGCCGGGATTGTCCTCGGTCTGGTCGCCGGTTACTTCGGCGGTATTGTCGACAACATCATCATGCGTATCGTCGATATCATGCTGGCGTTGCCAAGCCTGCTGCTGGCACTGGTACTGGTGGCTATTTTTGGCCCGTCGATAGTTAACGCCTCGCTGGCGCTAACGTTCGTTGCCTTGCCGCATTATGTGCGTCTGACGCGCGCGGCGGTGCTGGTGGAAGTGAACCGTGATTACGTCACCGCTTCCCGCGTGGCGGGCGCAGGCGCGATGCGCCAGATGTTCGTCAATATTTTCCCTAACTGCCTTGCGCCGCTGATTGTTCAGGCGTCGCTCGGTTTTTCCAACGCCATTCTCGATATGGCCGCCCTTGGCTTCCTTGGCATGGGTGCGCAGCCGCCAACGCCGGAGTGGGGCACCATGCTCTCCGACGTGT
Source organism: Kosakonia quasisacchari (assembly GCF_004331415.1). GTDB lineage: Bacteria > Pseudomonadota > Gammaproteobacteria > Enterobacterales > Enterobacteriaceae > Kosakonia > Kosakonia quasisacchari. Next base: position 54,991 of record NZ_SJOP01000015.1, on the reverse strand, counting down.
TGCAGTTCGCACAAAGTGCCTGGTGGGTCGTGACCTTCCCCGGTGTTGCGATTCTGCTGACGGTGCTGGCATTTAACCTGATGGGTGACGGCCTGCGTGATGCGCTCGACCCCAAACTGAAGCAGTAAGAGGCTCGAGATGGCGTTATTAAATATAGATAAATTATCGGTGCATTTCGGCGACGTTGGCTCCGAATTCCGCGCTGTAGACCGCGTGAGCTATAGCGTAAGCCAGGGCGAAGTGGTCGGTATTGTGGGTGAGTCCGGCTCCGGTAAATCAGTCAGCTCGCTGGCTATCATGGGGCTGATTGATTTCCCCGGTCGTGTAATGGCGGAAAAACTGGAGTTTAACGGCCAGGATCTAAAACGCATCTCGGAAAAAGAGCGCCGCAGCCTGGTGGGTTCCGAAGTGGCGATGATTTTCCAGGATCCGATGACCAGCCTGAACCCGTGCTACACGGTCGGTTTCCAGATTATGGAAGCCATTAAGGTGCATCAGGGCGGGAATAAGAAAACCCGCCGTCAGCGGGCGATTGACCTGCTGAACCAGGTGGGTATCCCCGATCCGGCTTCGCGTCTGGACGTTTACCCGCACCAGCTTTCCGGCGGTATGAGTCAGCGCGTAATGATTGCGATGGCGATTGCCTGCCAGCCGAAACTGCTGATTGCCGACGAACCAACGACCGCGCTGGATGTGACTATCCAGGCGCAGATCATCGAGCTTTTGCTGGAGCTGCAGCAAAAGGAAAACATGGCGCTGATCCTGATCACTCACGATCTGGCGCTGGTGGCGGAAGCGGCGCACAAAATCATTGTGATGTACGCAGGCCAGGTGGTGGAAACCGGTGAAGCGAAGGATATCTTCCGCGCGCCGCGCCATCCTTACACTCAGGCGCTGCTGCGTGCGTTGCCGGAGTTTGCGCAGGATAAAGCGCGTCTGGCCTCGTTGTCGGGCGTGGTGCCGGGCAAATATGACCGCCCAACTGGCTGCTTGCTGAACCCGCGCTGCCCGTATGCAACGGACAAATGCCGCGAGCAGGAACCGGAACTGAACACCGTCGATGGCGGCCGTCAGTCCAAATGTCACTACCCACTCGATGACGCCGGGAGGCCGACACTATGAGTACGCACGAGGCCACCACGCAACCGCCGCTGTTGCAGGCTATCGACCTGAAAAAACACTATCCGGTGAAGAAGGGCTTTTTTGCCCCGGAACGCCTGGTGAAAGCGCTGGACGGTGTATCGTTTACCCTTGAGCGCGGCAAAACGCTGGCGGTGGTGGGCGAATCCGGTTGTGGCAAATCCACGCTGGGTCGCCTGCTGACAATGATTGAAACCCCGACCGGCGGTGAACTTTACTACCAGGGTCAGGATCTGCTGAAGCACGATCCCCATGCGCAGAAGCTGCGTCGACAGAAAATCCAGATCGTCTTTCAGAACCCCTACGGTTCGCTGAACCCGCGTAAAAAGGTGGGGCAGATCCTCGAAGAACCGCTGCTGATCAACTCGTCGCTCAGCAAAGAAGCGCGTCGGGAAAAAGCGCTGGCGATGATGGCGAAAGTCGGCCTGAAAACCGAACATTATGATCGCTATCCGCATATGTTTTCTGGCGGCCAGCGCCAGCGTATCGCTATCGCCCGTGGTCTGATGTTGGATCCGGATGTGGTGATCGCCGATGAACCGGTATCCGCGCTGGACGTCTCCGTGCGTGCGCAAGTGCTGAACCTGATGATGGATTTGCAGCAGGATTTAGGGCTCTCTTACGTCTTTATTTCGCATGACTTGTCGGTGGTTGAGCACATTGCCGATGAAGTGATGGTGATGTATCTCGGCCGCTGCGTAGAGAAAGGCACCAAAGAGCAGATTTTCTCGAATCCGCGTCATCCGTACACTCAGGCGCTGCTTTCCGCGACGCCGCGCCTGAACCCGGACGAGCGCCGCGAACGTATCAAACTGACCGGCGAGCTGCCAAGCCCGCTTAACCCGCCACCGGGCTGCGCCTTTAACGCCCGCTGCAGCCGTCGTTTCGGCCCTTGCACGCAGTTGCAACCGCAGTTGAAAGACTACCGCGGGCAGTTGGTTGCTTGCTTTGCTGTCGACCAGGATGAAAACGGCGAAAAACCGCGCGTTTAATCCCCACGTTATGCCTGGTGGCACGGCGTTTACTGGATCTACGTATTGTTGTAGGCCCGGCGATCGTGGTGTCATCAGGCATTATCGTTGGTGCTTTTCCTTTATGAACCTTCCGGTTTTATTTAGAAATTTCCAATAAAATAGCCAGAAACGCCGTCGTGAAATAATTCCAACGGGAATAATGAGTTAGGGAAATATTTGCGATATATGGTAGTAATATTTATTTCTGGATATTTCTACTAGTAAGAGAAAATTAACGACAATTTAATGAGGAATAGCTTGTTATTCTTTTAATTTAATTAACCATGCTATTTAAATGGATTAATTTGCCTTAAGCGTATGTTTTTTTATGTCATTTTGTTTTCTGTGTAGATATTTCTACTTTAATAGATTTTGTGCAAAAAAAAGATGGCGCATGTATAGCCAATGTTTATATATTTGCTGCAATTAAACAGCGTGTTAGCACTACTAAACTTTAGCGCGTAAAACCACGCTGAAAACCATCGCTGAAGCATGACTTCGTACCCGCGTAAAACAGCACCGCCGCAATTAAAAAAAACCATCACTTGATGCTATCAGGATACCGATCCTGACGGTGATGGACGCAATTTTATTTTGTAAATCATGAGAATAACTATGGGTCATTACGATGATTTGCAGAGGTTTAAGGATAAGACTCGCAATCAGAAGCACGATTTTAAGGATCTCTCCGCACAGAACCTCGCACAAGACCAGAGTAATTGGGCAATCATTAACCAGCTTTCTCCCGCTACGGATGAATCGATGCTGGCGATGGGCGGCCATGTGTCGCTGCCTGTCCCGCAATCCGTCGATCCTGAACTCTTTGCCGCGCAAGAACCGGCTGCGGTGGTGGATGATGTTGCACCTGCGCCTGCGCCAACAACCTCTCTGCTAAAAGATGTCGCCAGCCAGCTCGATGCGGTAGCCCCAGCGTTCAACGCCGCAGCTTACACGCCTGCACCTGCAAGCGTTGCACCGGTTATGCAGATGCCATCGCCTGCAAATCCTTCTTCCGCTCCTGTCAGTTATGCCCGGCTTTTCGCGGCGAAAGCGACGGAGGAGAAGCCCCGCGCGGAAAAAAATCAGCCTTTACACTCGTTGTTAGAAAGGATCGCTTCATGCCGTTGATTTGTGTGTGTTCGCCGAAAGGCGGTGTCGGAAAAACGACCCTGACGGCAAATCTGGCCTACGCCCTTGCCCGCGCGGGCAGCAAAGTGCTGGCGCTCGATTTTGACGTACAAAACGCGCTGCGTTTGCATTTTGGTGTCCCGCTGTCTGACGGGCGCGGCTATGTGGCGCGCGCGGCGGAATCCTCGGACTGGAGCCAGTTTGTACTCACCGCGGGCGGCAATATTTTCGTGCTGCCGTATGGTGATGTCACAGAAGAGCAGCGCGTCGCCTTTGATGAGCGTTTAACGAATGATGAGCATTTTCTGACGCGCGGCCTGAATACGCTGCTCAACTATCCGGGTTTGATTATCGTTGCCGACTTTCCTCCCGGCCCATCTGCGGCGCTGAAAGCGATGTCGCGGCTGGCCGATGTACATTTAGTCACGCTGCTGGCCGACACTGCCTCGCTCTCGCTGTTGCCGTATATCGAAAATAACCGCCTTACCGGCGATGTGCTGAACCGCAAAGCCGGTCACTACTTTGTGGTGAACCAGAGCGACAACCGTCGGCAAATCAGCCGCGACGTTACCGCATTTATGGAGCAACGTCTGGGCAATCAACTCCTTGGCGTGTTGCACCGCGATGAGAGCGTCGCCGAAGCCAATGCTTCTCAGCAATCGGTATTTGATTTCAGCCCGGCGTCCGCTGCGGCGTTCGATATCGAACTGATTGCTAAACGGGTCGCCGGAATTTTGGGCGTCAAAATCGGTGACGGCACGGTTCACAACTCGCCACGCATGTCAGGCTTCTAACGCTTCGGGCAACGTATGAAAAAGTTTCTCTCTCTTTTGCTGGTTCTGGCAGTGCTGCCTGTCGCCCTGTTGGTGGTAATCACGCCAATGGACAGCCAAAAACAGTACATTTTTGGCCTGATCAGCATCGGCATTCTCTGTGTCATGGGCTTGAGCAAAAAGCGCAGTATTTCGGTGATCATGGTGGTGATGTCGGTGCTGCTCTCGACGCGCTATATCTATTTTCGCCTGACACAAACCCTGCACTTTAATTCCGAAATTGAAACCCTCCTCGGCATGGGGCTGTTTCTCGCGGAAGTTTATGTCTGGGTGATGTTGCTGCTCAGCTACTTGCAAACGGTTTGGCCGCTGAAACGCGAACTCGTACAGTTGCCGGATGATATGAATCTGTGGCCGACGGTCGATGTCTATATCCCGACCTATAACGAACCGCTGGATGTGGTACGCGATACGGTGCTGGCTGCGCAGTGCATGGATTACCCGCGCGATAAGATGAAAATCTATCTGCTCGACGACGGCAAACGCAGTGAATTCGCCGTGTTTGCCGCCGATGTTGGCGTCGGTTACATCACCCGTAACGATAACGCGCACGCCAAAGCCGGTAACCTCAACCATGCGATGAAACTTACCAACGGCGAGCTGATTTGCGTTTTTGACTGCGACCACGTCGCGACGCGCATCTTCTTGCAGGCCACGGTCGGCGGTTTCCTGAAAGACCCGAAACTGGCGCTGGTGCAGACGCCGCACTACTTCTATTCGCCCGATCCGTTTGAGCGTAACCTTTCCGTCGGGCGCAATATCCCCAACGAAGGGGCGCTGTTTTACGGCCCGATTCAGCAGGGCAACGATAACTGGAACGCCACCTTCTTCTGCGGCTCGTGCGCGGTGATCCGCCGTAGCGCGCTGGAAGAGATTGGCGGTTTTGCCGTGGAAACGGTCACCGAAGATGCGCATACCGCCCTGAAAATGCAGCGTCTCGGCTGGGGTTCGGCGTTTATTGATATTCCGCTGGCGGCGGGGCTGGCAACCGAGCGTCTGGTGCTGCATGTGATCCAGCGAACCCGCTGGGCGCGCGGTATGACGCAGATTTTTCGTCTCGATAACCCGTTGTTTGGCCGTGGGCTGACCATCCAGCAGCGCCTGTGCTACCTGAGCGCGATGCTCTATTACCAGTTTGCTTTGCCGCGTATCGCCTTTGTGACCGCGCCGCTGGCTTACCTGCTGTTTAACCTGAATATTATTCATTCTTCGGCCAGTCTGGTATTTGCCTACGCGCTGCCGCATCTGTTCCTGGCGGTGTATGTTAACTCGCGGCTGAATGGCCGCTTCCGTTACAGCTTCTGGGGCGAGATTTATGACCTGGTGATGGCGTTTCACATTGCGCTACCAACAATGGTTACCATGCTGTTTCCCAAACGCGGCAAGTTTAACGTCACCGACAAAGGCGGCCTGCTGAATGTCGGCTATTTCGACTTCAGCGTGGTGCGCCCGCATTTGATCATTGCCTTGCTGCTGGCGGCGGGCGTGGTCGCCGGGATTGTCCGCGCCTGTGCGCATGACTACTTTGGTGTTGATCCGCGCGTTATTGTGCTGAACGTTGGCTGGGGATTGTATAGCCTGATTTTCCTGCTGGCGGCGATTGCTGTCGCGCGCGAAACCCGCCAGACCCGCAAAACCATCCGTATTGATGTCGATATCCCGGTGCTTATCCATTACGCCAGCGGAATTACGTCGCGTAGCCAGACGGCGGATTTGTCGATGGGCGGATGCCGCATTGTGGTACCGGATGATCGACACCTGAACGATGACATCGAAGCGATTGAACTGCTGCTGCAATCCGGCGCGATTAGCATTCCGGTGCAGACCGTCGCCAGCGACGAGCAGCATATCCGCCTGATGTTCGACGATATTCCACTGTCGCGCCGCCGTGAACTGGTGCGCGTGGTGCTCTCCCGCGCCGATGCATGGATCCACCCGCCAAAACCGCAGGACAACCCGTTCCGCTCGATGTTGACCATTGTGCGTTGTGTTTTTGATCTCTTCTGGCTGACATGGAAATCACGCCGCGAAAACCGCCGTTTACGCACGCAGCACGCGGCAAAGGTTGCGCAGGAGGAGAGCGTATGAAGCGGCTAACCACGCTTGCCGCGCTGCTCGGCGCACTCTTCATCGCGCCGTTACACAGTGAAGAAACGACGGTTGAATCGCTGCTGCCGCTGAATCTGCCGCCGATAACGCAATCTACACCGACATTTGTGCCTTCGGTGATGAGCAGCGTCAGCATCGCACAGATGGGCCAGCCGCAAGGGATCACCCTCAGCGGCGGGCAATTCCAGGGCGGCGTCGATTTTACGCTGCCGGTCGACCAGGTAATGACCAGCGCCCGGCTGGCGCTGAACCTGAGAATTTCCCCGGCGCTGGCGGCGCGTAACGCCACCATGCAGTTGATGCTTAACGGCCAACCGCTCGGCACTGTGCCGCTGACGGCGACCGACAGCGACCTTGCGCGCTACCAGCTGGATGTTCCCGCAGCGTTGATGGTTTCCAGTAACAGCCTCAGCTTTAAAATTAACGATGGCGATGCCATGCAGTGTCAGCGCGACCTGAGTGACAAATATCGTGTCACTATCCTGCCGGATTCGCGCTTTGAGCTGGAAGGGCAGCAACTGGATATCGGCGCGGATCTGAGCCATTTCCCGCGTCCTTTCTTTGACAGCATGCAGATGTCACCTGCGGCGATTACCATGGCATTTGCACCTCAACTCAGCCCGGACGCCATTAGCGCCGGGGCGCTGATCGCCTCGTGGTTGGGTATTCAGGCCGATTACCGCGGTGCCTCGTTCGCGGCCTACCACGACCGTCTGCCGGAAAAAAACGGCATTCTGATTGGTCACCCCGGCGAGCAAATTGGCGGTTTAACGCTGCCGCAAACCAGCCAGCCGCTGCTGAAAATTATCGATAACCCGGCAAACCCGGTTTACAAACTGCTACTGGTGGTGGGGAAAGATGAAAGCGAATTACGCGCGGCGGCCTGGCGTTTAACGCGCGGCAACTTTGCGCTGCAAACCCCGGCGGTGGATGTCGATGCGCAGACGATCCCGCTGAGCAAACCGTACGATGCGCCGCGCTGGATCCCAACCGATCGTCCGGTGAAGTTATCGGAGCTGATCCGTAAAGATCAAAGCCTGACCGCCACCGGGATCTGGCACCCGCCGTTGCAGGTGGCGTTTCGCGCTGCACCCGATCTGTTCTTGTGGGATGGTGAAACCATCCCGCTGCATATCGGTTACCGTTTCCCGGCGGAAAACTGGATCGACGAACAACGTTCGTGGCTGAGCATGACCCTGAACGACACGTTCCTGCACAACCTGCCGGTCAATAAGCAGGGCGCGCTGGAGACGCTGTGGCGCAAGCTGGGCGGCGATGCGCGGCAGGAGCAATTTGATATGCCGCTGGAGCCGTACATGATTTACGGCGACAACCAGCTTTCGCTCTATTTCAACATCGTGCCGAAAAAGAACGCGCCGTGCAGCACCTTGCTGAATAACAACATTAAAAGCCGCATTGATGACGATTCGTGGATCGATCTCAGCCATACCCGCCACTTTGCGCTGTTGCCAAATCTTTCCTATTTCGTCGGTGCTTCTTTCCCGTTTACCCGCCAGGCGGATTACTCAGAAACGGTATTGATGCTGCCGGTCAACCCCAGTGAAACGCAGATTGCCACACTGTTTGATTTGGCGGCGCGTTCAGGCAACGCCACGGGAACTGCGCTCAGTCATAACCGTGTCGTGTTTGGTGTGCCGACCGGCGGCAGTTTCCTTGAACTGGTGAGTGGCCGCGATGTGCTGGCGGTAAGCGGCATGGATCAGCATGACTTTAACCGTGCGCTGCTGGCCAATTCGCCGTTTGCCACCCACGACAGCACGCTTGGCGTACGTGAGCCTTCTAGCAGGCAGAAAGTGCAGCGCTGGATAACGGGTGACTGGGCGGCAGAAGGCCTTGAAGCCGATCGCTACTTCTCTTCCAACGAAGCGTGGCGCGGCTTTATCAGCTTCCGCTCGCCATGGAACGATGCGCGGCTGGTGGTGCTGGCACTCGGCAGCAACGACGAACAGTTGTCGCATCTGCATGACGATCTGGCTTCGGCAAAAATCAACGCCGGGATTCGCGGCGATGCCGCCATTATCACCAATGAAAACGGTGTTCGCAGCTTCCGCGTCGGCGAGCAGTTCCCCAGTGGCGAAATGCCGCCGCAGATGAAAGTGGTCTGGTACGCCAACCAACACTCGGCACTGCTGGCGATCCTTAGCCTGCTGGTGGGGTCGCTAGTGGGGTGGTTGTTGTATCGCATGCTGAAAAAGCGCGAGCGTAAACGTCTGGATGCGGGGAACAGCAAGTGAAGAGGGTGACAAAAATGCCTAAAAAAACCGCCCGTCGGCTGACAACAATTTGCCTCTCCGGCGTGCTGACGCTGGCGACCTCCGGCATGGCGCAGGCCGCGCCGAATGACGCGGCACTCAAGGCGCTATTTGATCAAGCTAACTACTGGCATGAGAAATCCCACGACGACCTGGCAATGGAATCGCTGAAAAAGGTGTTAATGGTCGATGCCAATAACACCCAGGCGATGTACCTGATGGCGCTGTGGGCGCAGCAAAATGGCGATGTGCAAACCGCCGCGCAGTGGCGAGCCAGGCTGGCGAAAACCGCACCGGACGATAACGGTTTGCAGGCGCTGGATAATGCTAAGCAGTTGTCGCAAGTGCCGCAAGGACACTTAACGCTCGCGCGCCAGCAGGCACGCAGCGGCAATGTGCCCGCGGCGCTGGAAACCTGGCGCAGTTTATTCAATGGCGACACGCCGCCGCCGAGCCTCGCGCCGGAATACTATTTGACGATGGCGGGCGATAAAGCGCTCTACCCGCAGGCGCTGGCGGAAATCCAGCGCTTCGTCGCCCAGCATCCGCAGGACAATGCCGCCCGCGTGGCGCTGGGTAAAATGTTGACCTGGCGAGAAACCACGCGCCGCGACGGAATTTTACTGCTGGAGCCAATGGCCAGCGGCAACAAAGAGGCAGATGAAGGATTGCGCCAGGCGCTGCTGTGGTTAGCGCCGCAGGCTGGCGATGAACGCTTTTACGATACCTGGTTGCAGCGCCATCCGCAGGATAGCGAGGTCCAGGCGTACTACCGTAAAAATGTCGGTGGCAGCGCGAAAGGCGCAGGCTTTACCGCGCTGAATAGCGGCGACAGCAATGCCGCAAAACGCCAGTTTGAGCAGGTATTGCAAACCAACCCGGACGACGCCGATGCACTGGCAGGCATGGGTTACATTGCCCAGCGTAACGGTGATTATCAGGCGGCGGCACAATATCTGAACCGGGCGGCGAGCCAGGGGGGTGAAGCTTCAGCCGAACGCAAAGCCCAGGCGGAAGACGCCGCGTTTTATGGCCAACTGGCGCAGGCACAGCAAGCGTTAAAAATGGGCAATGTCAGCCAAGCACTGGCACTTTCCGCGCCGCTGGTGCAGCAGAGCGGTGAACGCGGCACGGCGGCAAAATTGTTCCGCGCTGATGTGCTCCGCCAGAACAAAGATTACCCGCAAGCGGAACAAGCCCTGCGCGACATTCTGAACGAGCAGCCGCAGAATGCGCCGGCGCGGGAAAATCTCTATTACGTGCTGCGCGATCAAAACAAAGCGGCAGAAGCGCAAAGCATGCTGCGCACGTTACCGGCGAGTTTGCAGGAAAAACTGCAACCGCGCGTGGTGACGGGTACGCCTGGCGACCCGCTGCGTCGGCAGGCGCAACAACTGGCGGCCAGCGGAAATACGTCGCAGGCCATTGCCGTGTTACGCCAGGGCGTGGCGCGCCTGCCGGATGACCCGTGGTTGCGCCTTGATTTGGCGCGTTTGCTGCAACAATCGGGGCAGGAAAATGAAGCCGCGAACGTGATGCTGCCCGCGCAAAACCCGCGAGCAGGCGCCAGTTCGCTGTATGCTGCCGCCCTGTTCGCCAGTGAAAATGGCGGCTGGCAGCAGGCCAGTATGCTGCTGTCACGTATCTCGCCCGCCAGCCAGAACGGCCAGATGCGCGATCTTGCGCAGCGGGTCAATTACAACCTGCAAATGGCGACTGCAGAGCGTTACCTCGCTCAGGGCAATATGACGGCGGCAGCCAATACTCTGAAAGCGCTGACGGCCACACCGCCGAAAAGCCCGGTCGATGCCGGGAAACTGGCGCGCATGCTGGCGCAGACTGGCGATACCACTAGCGCCGTTGCGCTGGTGCGTGAAAGTATGAAACAGGGCGTGCAGGGCAACATCGGCGATTATGCCGATCAGGTTACGGTGCTGAACCAGGCGGGGCTTAACCAGGAGGCGCAGGCCTTTGTTTCCCGCCCGGACGTGCAGGCGCGCAGTACGCCAGCCCAGCTTGCCGGAGTGCGTAATGGCTATGTGATCAACGAAGCGGATCAACTGCGTGAGCAGGGCAATTATGCCGCCGCCTATGACAAGCTGATCCGCGCGTTGCAAAACGACCCGCAGAACACGGATTTGATGTTCGCGATGGGGCGTTTGTATCAGTCCGGTAAGATGAACAAAGAAGCGGGTGTACTGTATGACTACCTGATGACGCGCGACAGCGAGGATCAGGCGGCGCGCGTTGGCGCGATTGATGTCGCGCTGGCGGAAAATAACATCGACAAGGCACAAACCTTAGCCAGCGGCCTGCGCAGCAACAATTCGCCGGATCGCTTGCTGTTGCTGGCGCGGCTGGAAGAGGCGAAAGGCAATCATCAGCAGGCGATGACCTACCTGCGCAGCGCACGCGGCAAGCTGGTGGGGCTGGAGTCGGACAACAGCGCGGCAACGCCGACAATCGGCGGTGTGTTGCTGGCGGATAACCCGTTTACCACCACCAGTAAAAGCGCGGCACCGCAGTCGCTGTATGGGCAAACGCTGCCGTGGCAAGTCGCACAGGTGGCGCACGAACCGGGCAGCAATTTGCCTGGCACTACACGTACTGATTTGCCGGTCGAAACGGCGCAAACGCGAACGCTGCGCCAGGTCGATGACATGATGCAGCAGATGAACGAGAAAACCGGAATGTGGTTGCAGGGTGGCGTGGAGATCCGTGGTCGCGACGGGGAAACCGGCACCAGCAAGCTGACGGAAGCCAAAGCGCCGCTGACCTGGTCCAGCTCGCCGTTTGGCGATGCGCGGTTTGAATTTACCGCGACGCCGATTTCGTTAAGTTCCGGTAGCGCTGATGGTGATGCCTGGCGGCGTTATGGTGCGAACCCGCTGGCGAATGGGGTGAGCAATATTGCGACCTCGATTAAAAACGCCAATAAATCCACAGTAACTGACGGCAGCGATAAATTTATCGATCTCGCCGGTTATGCCGATGCCAGCAAATTGTCGCCGTTTACCGAAACGGGTTACGACAATCTCACCTCGCTGCTGTCATCGGGCCGCCTGAAGAGCCTGAGCGAATCAAACTATAAGACCAACTATAGCGACCCGATTAAGTCTTCCACTGATTCGCAAAACGCCAGCGGCGTTGAACTGAATATGGCGCTGAGCGGCGACAGCTACAAGCTGGATATCGGCAGTACGCCGCTGGGGCAGGATTTAACTTCGCTGGTGGGCGGCGTGAAATGGTCGCCGAAACTGACCAATTATTTGACACTTATCCTCACCGGCGAGCGGCGTGCGGTGACTGACAGCTTGTTGTCATACGTTGGACTGCGGGACGCCTACTCTGGCGAGCGCTGGGGGCAGGTCACCAAAAACGGCGGCAGCGCGCAGTTGAGCTACGATGACGGCGATGCGGGGTTCTACATTGGCGGTGGCGGATACAGCTACCTCGGTAAAGATGTGGCGAGCAACACCAGCGTGAATGCCAATGCCGGGGTTTATCTGCGTCCGTGGCACGACGATTTCCGCCAGTTGCAGACGGGGCTGAGCGTTGGTTGGATGAACTATTCGAAAAACCTCAGTTACTTCACTTATGGCCAGGGCGGTTACTTTAGCCCGCAGAACTACGTGAGCGTGTCGTTGCCGGTTGATTTGTCGCAGAAAATCGATAACTGGAACCTCAGTATTGGCGGCGCGGTGGGCTACCAATCCTACACGCAGGATAAGAGCAATTACTTCCCGACAGAACCGGAAGCACAGAAGATGCTGCAACAGCTCGCCGATATGGGCTTTGTGAAAGAGGCGCAGTATCAGGGCGGTTCGCAGAATGGTATTGGCTATAACTTCCATGCCGGGCTCGATTACAACGTGAATAAAAACATGTCGGTAGGTGGAAAAGTCGGTTATGACACCTTCGGCAGTTACAACGAAAGCACCGCCGGGGTTTGGCTCCGGTACATGCTGGGGGATAAATAATGACAACCAACACTGCAAACACGCTGCTGCTTGGCTATTTCCAGCAACAGCAAACGTCGCCGGGCTGGTTTGATCTGCTGAACGTGATGATTGACGGTATGGTCAGAAATGTCGGTGAAGCGGAAAGTCTGCCGTTCCTGCGCCAAATGGGCGAAGCATTAGCGGATCGTGTGCCGCTTCCGGCGTCGGCGACGGTGGGCGAGCTGGAAGCGAATATTAACGCGCAACTGGCGGTGTTCAACTGGGGGTTTATTGATATCGAAACCTCTGAGCACGGGATGGCGTTTCGCCACCAGGCGTTGCCGGTGGCTCGCGAAGAGGCCTACCAGACCCGTTGGTGCTATGCGTTTTGCGCCATTCTTGAAGGGCTTTATTCGCGCTGGCTGCAAAGCCAGGGCGGCGAGGCGAGCCTCGTGTTTACCCGAGAAAGGCTCTATTCTGTGGCGGATGTTCTCTTCCGTTACGCTAACCCACAGTGAGTTTGCCCATGTTGAAGCGCGTTTTCACCGCGATGGTGGTGATGGTGAGTCTGCTATTTGCATCCGTTTCCCAGGCCGCTGGCGCCTGGGAGAGTTATAAAGCGCGTTTTTTGATGCCGGATGGTCGCATTGTCGATACCGGCAACAAAAATGTCTCCCACACCGAAGGCCAGGGCTTCGCCATGCTGATGGCGGTCGCCAGCGACGACAAAGCGGCCTTTGACAGCATGTGGGGCTGGACCAATAAAACGCTGAAGAACAAAGCCAATGGCTTGTTTTACTGGCGTTATAACCCGGTGGAAGCCGATCCCATCGCCGATAAAAACGACGCGACCGATGGCGATGTGCTGATCGCCTGGGCACTACTGAAAGCCGGTGAGCGCTGGAACAATGCCGCTTACCTTGCTGCCTCCGATGCGATTACTCAGGCGGTGCTCAAACATACGGTAGTCAGCTTTGCGGGTTACCGCGTGATGTTGCCGGGCGCCAACGGTTTTAACCTCAATACCTATGTAAACCTGAATCCGTCCTACTTTATTTTCCCGGCATGGCAGGCTTTTGCCGACCGCAGCCATCAGGTGGTGTGGCGCGATTTGATCAAAGACGGGCAAACGCTACTTGGCAACATGACGTTTGGCAAAGCGCGCTTACCAACGGACTGGGTTTCACTTTCGGCGGACGGCAAACTGAACCCGGCGAAAGAGTGGCCGCCGCGCATGAGCTACGACGCCATTCGTATTCCGCTGTATGTGAGCTGGCAGGATCCGCACAGCGCGTTGTTAACGCCGTGGCGCAACTGGTGGCAGGGTTTTGGCCGCAGCCAGACTCCCGCATGGGTGGATGTGGCGACCAACGATAACGCGCCGTACAACATGAATGACGGTTTACTGGCGGTGCGGGATTTAACGTTGGGTGTAACGCCCGTACAACCACAGATCACCGCGCAGGATGATTACTACTCCGCCAGCCTGAAAATGCTGGTCTGGCTGGCGCAACAGCGCTAAAGCGATAACCTCTCCCCGCCAGGGGAGAGGTTGGCAGGATCACTGCGGGTAGGGCACCCAGTCACCGCCGTTCAGGCGAACATACGGCTTATTCTGGTACTGCAACACAACGGCGTTAGCGTTTTCGGACACCGGCGCGGTTTGCGGCAGATTACTGGTAAGCTGCTGCCAGTTGACGTTGTCCTCGGTAAAGATTTTGCCATCCAGCACGCGGGTGACAATCTCGGAGATCGCCAGGAAACTGCTCGGCTGCGTAATGGTTATCGGCGCGCCCTGATGCGGTGATTTCATGCCAAAGAACTTAATCGCCGTCGGCACGTTGGTAATCGATGGGCTTGGGATATCGCGCAGGCCGGAAACCTGCATTTTATCACCCTGTAGCGCCGCGCCGTGTTCCGGCACCAGCACCACCATCACTTTGCGCCCGGATTTATCCAGTTGCGTGAAGAACGCATCCAGCTCATCAAACAACTTCTGCGCGCGCAGTTTGTAATCGGCGGTTTTGCGATTGCCCGGAAAGTGGTTGCCATCGTGCAGCGGAAGCAGGTTGTAGAAGGTCGCGGTGCGCTGGCCCTGTTTAAAGCTGTCGGACTCCATCCAGCGGTTCAGCACCGCTGTGTCGTCATAAATCGGCGAGCCGTCAAACGAGAGCAGCACCGGCGGCAGCCCTGCCTGGTTCATCAGCGGCGCTTGCATACCACCGTTGTCGCGCACTTCTTTGAGGAAACCGCCGAACTCACCGTTGTGGTCCATCATCAACTGCTGGCTGAAGCCGAGTTTCGACAGGTTATCAAACAGGTAGCACTGCGTATTGGCCTGCTGGTAGAGATTTTTATGCGACGGCTGGCCGCAGCTGGCGCGCAGCAGGCGAATTGCCGCCGGGCCGCTGTAGGCGGTCGCCGAGTTGAAGTTTTTGAACTCAATATCAAAGTGTGACCACAGCGGGTGTGACGCTAGCCCCGCCGCTTCAATATCGGCCCAAGAGAGGGAGCAGATATTGATGAACAGCAGATCGAACGGTTGGGCATCTGCCGGAAGCTGCGCCGGGAAGGTGCTCTGGCGTTTCTCTTCTGCGGCGTAGAAACTTGCCAGCCACGCGTTCAGATTCTCTGAGGTTGGCGGCGCGGTTTGTGCGGGAATATCGCCAACCACCGGCGTATCGCCCGCCGCTGCGACCGTTGCCGCCGCCGAGCCGCCAGTGGTGGTGACGGTCGTGGTCGGTTGGCCTGCGGGCCACAGATTAAATGCCGGCCCGGTCAACGTCAGCACGTTTAACCAGATCATAATCGCGACGACAAACACGGTGACGCGGATCCACTGCGACAAGAACAGCCAGGCAATTAGCATCACGAAAATCGCGCCAATCATCTGCCAGTTGATAAAACGCATGACCAGATCCCACAGGTAATCGGCACTGAAGCCCGCGACCTGCGAGCCCTGGCTCATCATACTTTCAAGACCCGGCAACCAGGTGTCGTGCCAGAACAGACCGAAACCGATGGGAATGGCAACCCAGTGACGTAAGCGATGCAGGCTGACGCGCGGCAGCGGCATCAGCAGAAAAGCCATAAACACCAGATTCAGCAGCGGGTGAAAGTTAAGGTAGCCCGCCCACAACAGACCGAATTTCACCAGAAAATAGAAATTCCAGCCAGAAAGGCCACGCCAGTATTGCCACAATGGCAAAGGCGTTGAAGTGGTCATAGTATGATTAGTCATGTTTTCGGTCTGCCTTGACGAACGATTCCCGGCGCAGCACTCCGACCGGTTTTACATAGCGTGGTTTGGTAAACAGTATGCGCAACGCGCTGCGGATCGGGCGTATCCAGTGGCGTGTAAGGTAGCCCAGTGGGAAAAAGATCAGGGCGCAAAGCACCACAAGCTGAATAATATCGCTGATTGACATCATGAGGTGCGCTCCGGGGCTTTACTGAATAACCGCAACGGTTCCGGGATTCGACGCCAGTTTGTACCGTCGTACTCAGCATTAATGATTTTCTTCTCTTCGGCGGTAACGGGCAGCGGTTTCGCCCATTTATCTGGTGACAGTGCGCGCATTTGCACCAGCTCTGCGGCAATCAGGCTATCTTCAAACCACACCACGCGATTAGAGAAAATGTCTGCCGTTGGCAGCGGGAAAATGTGGTTCAACGCCGTGTCGAGATCGTTAACCCGGCAGAACGACAAAAACAGCACCAGACGATTATCGCCGAGGCTGACGATATCGCCCACGCGATTTGGGCGGCACAGCGTTAGCGCTTGCTCGACGCGAATACCGGGCACCGGGCGCAGCGCGACCAATACCCCTTTGCCATCGGCGGGCAACAGCGAGTTTTGGACCATATTCCCGACGGCGTCGCAGAACACGTTCCACGGCTGAAAACCGCGCAGTTTTAGCGGCTGAGTCATGGAAAGTAGCGTGGTGATATCTTCCGGCACCAGGCGGTTAAACTGCTGGCCCTGCACGCTTTCAATAAGCGTCAGACAGCGGGAAAGGGGCGCGTTCCAGGGGATCACCATATTGGCACCACAGCCGAGCAACAAGCGTTCGTCAGTAGCACGCAGGCTGGCCTGGCTTTCACGAACAATAATTTTTAGCCCGCTGCCGCGCTGGCGGCGCAGCGTGTGGACCTGGCGTGCGATGTTATCGATTTGATTGTTTCGCGCAAGGGTGAAAATCAACGTTGCCGCCTGGCTGGAGCGCGCTTCTTCAAATAATGCTTCGTTGGTGTCAAATAATGTCCAGTGTTCCGACAGCGGCGGTGCGCCTTCCAGCACGGCAACGTTGCTTAATATGCGTTTCTCATCGCTGCGTGGTTGCACCGATGCTTCTTCTTGCTTCGCAAGTTGCCAGCGACCTTGATGGTGATTAAGTACTAATTGCTGGCGCGCGCTAATGCCTTTTTCATTACACCACCAGGCAATATCATAAACATGCATATCGTTTCGGTAGCGTAAACTCGCCAGTCCAAACAACGAACGATATTCACTCATTAAAATTGATGATTGTTTGTCGTTATTGTTGCCAGGGTTAATAACCAGTAAGGTGCATTTATGATATTTCGCCCAGGTATGAGTTCTTTCTAACCACTGTTGTAAATCAGGCACGGATATATTCTGCCAGGCATTATTTGCGCACAGCAGAATCAGTAAATAATTTTCAGGTTCAAATGAACAAAGCAAATCGCGGGTGAAAAAGTATAGACTATTGTTCTGATTTGGCATGGTGAAAATTCTGATTTTATCAGGACCATGCTCTTTGTCTAACTCAATGATTTTCATCAAGTTATGACCCATGCCGATTGCCGCCACCTGCGCTTTTTTATCCTGGGCCGCGAGCGTTTGGTTTATCAGACTTATTGCATCTTGTTCACGATCGGTATTAACCCACCAAACGCCACCCGCAGGCATATGACGCAATTCGTCCCATAACGATTCAATGCCGATAGAAAATATGGGCTCCACGATGTCCCTCTTGATGCAAAATTGTCTGTATCTCAGTTTACTAGCGAAAGCCGAGAAATAAACCTAACATTGAAATTAAAGAACATCAGATTTAGCATGTAAACGAATTTTCTCGGGCACGATGCCTTGCTACATCTGTACGTGTGTTTCTATTCAAAGGGATCGGGCCAGAATGCATAACAATGAACCCAAAACGCAGTCAGACCCAACTCTGGGCTATACATTCCAAAATGATTTTCTGGCGTTAAGTAAGGCATTTTCATTGCCTGAAATTGATTACGCCGATATTTCCCAGCGAGAACAGTTGGCGGCGGCATTTAAGCGCTGGCCGCTGCTGGCAGAATTAGCCCGTCAACAATAAGGGATAACCAGGATGGCCATCTTGGGTTTACAGGGGATTCGCGGTGGTGTTGGGACGACATCGATCACTGCGGCTCTGGCCTGGTCATTACAAATTTTAGGCGAATCGGTGCTGGTGATTGATGCCTGCCCTGATAATCTTTTGCGCCTGTCATTTAATGTCGACTTTGAACATCAACACGGCTGGGCGCGCGCGGTATTGGATGGGCAAGACTGGCGCGACGCCGGGATGCGCTATACCTCGCAGCTCGATCTCTTGCCTTTTGGCCGTCTGGCCGCAAATGAGTGGGATAACCTCCATTTATTGCACGAACCGCTTAGCCAACTCACCACCATTTTGCAGGCGCTGAAAACGCAGCAAAGTTATCAGTGGGTGTTAATCGATCTCCCGCACGGTGTTTCACCGCTGACGCGCCAGTTCGTGGCGCAGTGCGACCATCTGTTTACGGTGGTAAAACCCGACACCAACTGTCACATCCGTTTGCACCAGCAGCTTTTACCTGCGGGCGCGCATATTCTGCTTAACGATCTGCGCATTGGCAGCCAGCTACAAGACGATCTCTGGCAGGTGTGGCTGCAAAGCCAGCGGCAGATACTTCCTACTCTCATTCATCGTGATGAAGCGATGGCGGAATCTCAGGCATCGAAGCAGCCTTTGGGCGAATACCGGGCGGATTCGCTGGCGGCGGAAGAGATCTTAACGCTGGCGAACTGGTGCCTGCTGCACTGTGCGCACACGCAAGAAGTAACCGGCGAGCAGGAAGGGAGCCCGCAATGAGCCGCCTTTCCGCCTGGTTGCTGATCCCTCCGGTGAGCGCGCGTTTAAGCGAACGCTACCAGCGTTACCGTGAACACGGCGCTTCTGGGTTTAGCGCAGCGTCTGGCTGCTTCTGGGCGATCCTCGCATGGGTGTTTATTCCGCTGGAGCACCCGCGCTGGCAGCAACTCTGTGCGCAGCAGCATTTGTGGTTCCCGCATATTGACCCTGACAGACCGCGACCACTCGATCCGGCGCGCTATTTACTGCAAACCTTGTGGTTGCTGGTCACGCTGCCCTGGGGCGACAGAAAGTCGCCCCGTCGCAAACGTTTTGCCCGGGCGCGTGTGCTGCGCGGGCGCTGGTATCACTGGCTGGATACGCTGCCAGAGCGCGTCACACACCGCACCGGCCATCTGGATGATAAAAAAGAGTTGGCGCATATCAGCCCGCGTGTGCGCCGCTTTATTCTTGGCATCATCGTAGTGTTCTCGCTGATCCTTGCCATTCTGTGTATTACGCAGCCGTTTAACCCGCTTTCGCAGTTTGTTTTCCTGATGCTGTTGTGGGGCGTGGCGCTGCTGGTACGCCGAATTCCGGGACGTTTCTCCGCACTGATGCTGATTGTGCTCTCGCTAACTGTTTCCTGCCGCTATATCTGGTGGCGCTACACCTCGACACTGAACTGGGATGACCCGGTGAGTCTGGTATGCGGCCTGGTGCTGCTGTTTGCAGAAACCTACGCGTGGATTGTGCTAGTGCTTGGCTATTTCCAGGTGGTATGGCCGCTGAATCGCCAGCCGGTGCCACTGCCGAAAGATATGTCGTTGTGGCCTTCTGTCGATATCTTCGTACCGACCTATAACGAAGATTTGAATGTGGTGAAAAACACCATTTATGCCTCGTTGGGCATCGACTGGCCGAAAGACAAGCTGAAGATTTGGATCCTTGATGATGGTGGGCGCGAAGAGTTCCGCCAGTTCGCCAAAAGCGTCGGCGTCGAGTACATCGCCCGAACCACTCATGAGCACGCAAAAGCGGGCAACATCAATAACGCGCTTAAATACGCGAAAGGCGAGTTCGTGTCGATTTTCGACTGCGACCACGTGCCGACGCGCTCGTTCCTGCAAATGACCATGGGCTGGTTCTTAAAAGAGAAAAAGCTGGCGATGATGCAGACGCCACACCACTTCTTCTCGCCGGATCCGTTTGAACGTAACCTTGGGCGTTTTCGCAAAACCCCGAATGAAGGCACGCTGTTCTACGGGCTGGTGCAGGATGGTAACGATATGTGGGACGCCACCTTCTTCTGCGGTTCTTGTGCGGTGATCCGCCGTGGGCCGCTGGATCAGATTGGCGGTATCGCCGTTGAAACCGTCACCGAAGATGCGCACACCTCGCTGCGTTTACACCGTCTGGGGCATTCGTCGGCGTATATGCGCATCCCGCAGGCGGCCGGGCTGGCGACAGAGAGCCTGTCTGCGCATATTGGCCAGCGTATTCGCTGGGCGCGCGGCATGGTGCAGATTTTCCGCCTCGACAATCCGCTGATGGGCAAAGGGCTCAAACTGGCGCAGCGCCTTTGTTACGTCAATGCGATGTTCCATTTCTTATCGGGAATACCGCGGCTTATCTTCCTGACCGCGCCGCTGGCGTTTTTGCTGCTGCATGCCTACATCATTTACGCGCCAGCGCTGATGATTGCGCTGTTTGTGCTACCTCACATGATTCACGCCAGCCTGACCAACTCAAAGATACAGGGTAAATATCGTCACTCTTTCTGGAGCGAGATCTACGAAACCGTGCTGGCGTGGTATATCGCGCCGCCCACGCTGGTAGCACTGTTTAATCCGCACAAAGGGAAGTTTAACGTCACCGCCAAAGGCGGCCTGGTGGAAGAAGAGTATGTGGACTGGGTGATTTCACGTCCTTACATCTACCTTGTGCTGCTCAACCTGGCGGGCGTGCTGGTGGGGATTTGGCGTTATTTCTACGGCCCGGAAAACGAAGTGCTCACCGTCTTCGTCAGTATCGCGTGGGTGTTCTACAACATGATTATCCTTGGCGGCGCGGTTGCGGTCTCGGTGGAAAGTAAGCAGGTGCGCCGCGCGCATCGTGTTGAAATCTCTATGCCTGCGGTGATTGCCCGCGAAGATGGGCATCTTTTCTCTTGTACCGTGCATGATTTCTCCGACGGCGGCCTTGGCATCAAGATTAACGGCCAGGCGCAGGTGCTTGAAGGGCAAAAAGTGAATTTGCTGCTCAAACGCGGCCAGCAGGAGTATGCGTTTCCCACCACCGTGGCACGTGTTAATGGCAACGAAGTGGGCTTGCAATTAATGCCGTTGACGACCAAACAGCATATCGATTTTGTGCAGTGTACTTTTGCCCGCGCCGACACATGGGCGCTGTGGCAGGACAGCTTCCCGGAAGACAAGCCTCTGGAAAGTCTGATGGATATTTTGAAATTGGGTTTCCGCGGCTATCGCCATCTCGCGGAATTTGCTCCACCGTCTGTCAAAGTGATTTTCCGCTCATTCACCGTACTGGTGTCCTGGGTGGTGTCATTTATTCCGCGCCGTCCGGAACGGAATGTGGCAGTGCAGCAACCGATGACGTGATTGGCTCAACAATGATGAAAACGCGATGAAAAGAAAACTTTCCTGGATTTGTGCAGTGGCTGTGGGGACGAGTATTTTGTCTCCGGTGATGACGTATGCAGCGCCAGCCCCGACGGTTCCGGCTGTTGCGCCCGCCACTGAGCCGGTGGCAACGCCTGCGCCGGGACAAACGGAATCATTGACGCCAACCACGCCAACAGACGGCCAAAACGTTGTCGGGCAGGTGATGCCGGGCGTACCGGGGGCGAATGCGCCGGTGGTCGACGCAAACGCGCCGTCGCGCGATGTGAAACTGACTTTCGCCCAAATCGCGCCGCCGCCGGGCAGCATGGTGCTGCGCGGTATCAACCCGGACGGTGGCGTTGAGTTTGGTATGCGCAGCGATGAGCTGGTTTCGAAAGCGGTGCTTAATCTTGAGTACACGCCATCGCCCTCTCTGCTGCCGGTGCAATCTCAGTTGAAGGTCTATCTGAATGATGAATTGATGGGCGTCTTGCCGGTCACCAAAGAGCAACTCGGCAAAAAAACGCTGGCGCAGGTGCCGATCAACCCGCTGTTTATCGCCGACTTCAACCGGGTGCGGCTGGAATTCGTCGGCCACTATCGCGATGTGTGCGAAAACCCGGCCAGCAGCACGCTATGGCTGGATATTGGTCGCAGCAGTTCGCTGGATTTGACTTACCAGAAGCTGGCGGTGCAAAACGATCTCTCCCACTTCCCGATCCCATTCTTTGACCCGCGTGACAACAGGGCGCTGACGCTGCCGATGGTTTTCGCGGGCGCACCGGACATTGAACAACAGCAAGCCGCTGCGGTTATTGCGTCCTGGTTTGGCTCCCGTACCGGCTGGCGTGGGCAGAGCTTCCCGGTCACTTACAACAGCTTGCCGGACCGCAACGCGATTGTCTTCGCCACCAATGACAAACGTCCTGATTTCCTGCGTGATGCGCCCGCTGTAAAAGGGCCGACCATCAGCATGATCAACCACCCGAATAACCCGTATGTGAAACTGCTGGTGGTGTTTGGCCGTGATGACAAAGATCTGATACAGGCGGCGAAAGGCATCGCTCAGGGTAACGTGCTGTTCCGTGGCGATAGCGTCACGGTGGATGAGGTGAAACCGCTACTGGCGCGCCAGCCATACGATGCGCCGAACTGGGTGCGTACTGACCGCCCGGTCACCTTTGGCGAGCTGAAAACCTATGAAGAACAGTTGCAGTCGACCGGGCTGGAACCCTCGGCGATTAACGTGTCGCTGAATCTGCCGCCGGATCTCTATCTGCTGCGCAGTACCGGTATCGATATGAATCTTAATTATCGTTACACCGCGCCGCCGACCAAAGACAGCTCGCGCATGGATATCAGCCTGAATAACCAGTTCCTGCAATATTTCAACCTGACCGGCAACCAGGACACTAACCGCCTGTTGCTGCACCTTCCGGTATTGCAAGGGCTGCTGGACAGCAAAACGGATGTCTCTATTCCGGCGCTGAAGCTGGGCGCGGTGAACCAGTTGCGCTTTGATTTCCAGTATATGAACCCGATGCCGGGCGGCACCATTGAGAACTGCGTGACCTTCCAGCAGGTGCCAAACCGCGTGGTGATTGGCGACGACTCCACCATCGACTTCTCGAAGTATTACCACTTTATTGCGATGCCGGACTTGCGCGCCTTTGCCAATGCGGGCTTCCCGTTTAGCCGGATGGCCGATTTGTCGCAAAC
The DNA here is from genome assembly GCF_004331415.1 of Kosakonia quasisacchari. GTDB lineage: Bacteria > Pseudomonadota > Gammaproteobacteria > Enterobacterales > Enterobacteriaceae > Kosakonia > Kosakonia quasisacchari. The sequence continues at coordinate 32,107 of NZ_SJOP01000015.1, read as the reverse complement.
TATCGTCGTCACGCCGCCGCAGCCCACGCCTGCGCAAATGGCCACGCTACTGGATTCGCTGGGCGCGGTGGGCGCACAGACCGGCTTCCCGGCAATCAATGTGCAACTGACTAACGATGGTAACCAAATCAAGGATAAAGACGCCGATATCATGATTATCGGCACCATTCCTCCGGCGTTAAAAGACGATAAGAAAATCGATCTGCTGGTGAATGCAGCGCAAAGCTGGGTGAAAACGCCGCTGCGCCAGACGCCGTTCCCGTCGATTGTGCCGGATGCCGCCGACCGTCAGGCCGATGCGCAAACCGGGATCACATCCGATGGTCCGATGGCGGCGATTGTCGGCTTCCAGTCGCCGTATCACGATCAGCGCAGTGTGGTCGCGCTGCTGGCTGACAGCCCGCGTGGTTATGAATTGCTTAACGGCGCGATGAACGACAGCGGCAAGCGCGCGGCGATTTATGGTTCGGTGACCGTGATTCGCGAATCTGGCGTCAACGGCCTGCGCGTGGGCGATATTTATTATGTCGGTCACTTGCCGTGGTTTGAGCGCATCTGGTACGCGCTGGCAAACCATCCAGTGCTGCTGGCGGTACTGGCGGCGGTCAGCGTGGTGTTGCTGGCATGGGTGTTGTGGCGTCTGCTGCGGATCATTAGCCGTCGCCGTCTCGACCCTGATCACGAGTAACGAAAATGAGAACGCGACGTTGGTGGGTGGTAGTGGCGTTGATGCTGGCGGCGGTGAATGTGCGTGCCGCCTGCACCTGGCCTGCCTGGGATCACTTCAAACAAGCCTATATGAGCGACGGCGGCCGGGTGGTTGATCCCAGCGATCAACGCAAGGTAACCACTTCAGAAGGGCAGAGTTATGCGCTGTTCTTCGCGCTAGCGGCTAACGATCGCGACACCTTTGCCAGGGTGCTGCAATGGACGCAAAACAACCTGGCGCAAGGCTCGCTCAGTACCCATCTTCCCGCCTGGCTGTGGGGCAAAAAAGAGGACAATAGCTGGACGGTGCTGGACACCAACTCGGCGTCTGACTCCGATCTGTGGATTGCCTGGTCGCTACTGGAAGCGGGGCGTTTATGGAAAAACGACGCGTACAGCCAGCTGGGTAAAGCGTTGTTAGCCCTTATCGCCAAACAAGAAGTCGTCACGGTGCCGGGGCTGGGATCGATGCTGCTGCCGGGCAAAATCGGCTTTGCCGAACCGACCACCTGGCGTTTTAACCCAAGCTATTTACCGCCGCAACTGGCGAGCTATTTCAGTCGCTTTGGCGCGCCGTGGTCGACGCTGCGCGAAACCAATCTTCGTTTGTTGCTGGAAACCGCGCCGAAAGGCTTCGCGCCCGATTGGGTACGTTTTCAGAAAGGGAGCGGCTGGCAGCTTAAGTCCGAAAAGACGCTGGTGAGCGGTTATGATGCTATCCGCGTTTATTTGTGGGTGGGCATGATGCACGACCGGGACACGCAGAAAGCGCGCCTGCTGGAAAAATTCAAACCGATGGCCAGCGTGACCATGAAAAACGGACGCGTGCCGGAAAAAGTGGACGTGGCGAGCGGAAAAATTCTTGGGGATGGCCCGGTGGGGTTTGCCGCTGCGCTGTTGCCATTTTTACAGGATCGCGATGCGCAAGCCGTACAACGGCAATGGGTCGCCGATCATTTCCCCGGCGACGATGCCTACTATAGCTATGTTCTGACCCTGTTTGGACAAGGGTGGGACCAGCACCGTTTTCGCTTCACCCCTCGCGGTGAGTTACAACCTGACTGGGGCCAGGAATGCGCAACTTCACAGTAAGTTTACTCTGTTTCTCACTCGCGCAAGCGCTGGCTCCCGCTACGCAAGCGGCCGATGCTGGCGCGCAGCAGCAACTGCTTGCGCAGGTGCGCCTTGGTGAAAGCACCAAGCGTGAGGATCTGGTACGCCAGTCGCTCTACCGCCTTGAGCTTATCGCGCCGGATGACCCGGAAGTCATCGCCGCGCGCTTACGTTATTTGCTGCGCCAGGGTGATAACGCGGGCGCGCAAAAGCAGCTTGACCGCATGAAACAGCTGGCACCCGATTCCAGCACCTATAAATCGGCGGTGACCACCATGGCGCTCTCCACGCCGGAAGGTCGTCAGGCGCTGCAACAAGCGCGTTTGCAGGCTACCACTGGCCATACGCAGGAGGCGCTTGCGGCCTACGACGCCTTGTTCAAAGGTAATCCGCCGCAGGGCGATCTGGCGGTGGAGTACTGGATGCTGGTGGCAAAAGTGCCCGCGCGTCATGCGGAAGCGGTTAAACGTTTGCAAGCATTGAATGCCGCGAATCCTGGCAACGATCAGTTGCAGGGCGGGCTGGCGCAAATGTTGTTTGCCGATGGGCGCAGCGCGGAAGGTTATGCGGTGCTGGAACAGATGGCGAAAACCAGCAATGGTCGCGCAGCAGCAGCGAGTATCTGGTATCAACAAATTCAGGCGATGCCGACCAGCGAGGCCAGCGTAAAAGCCCTTCAGCGCTTTCTGACGTTGTTTAGTTCTGGCGACACGGTAGATAGCGCCCGAACATTGCTTGCCGCGCAGCAAAAACAGTTGGCCGACCCGGCGTTTCGCGCGAAAGCGACAGGGCTGGCGGCGGTGGATGCCGGGCAGGGCGCGAAAGCGGTGGGCGAGTTGCAGCAAGCTGTCAACGCTAACCGCGCAGACAGCGAAGCAGTCGGGGCGCTGGGCCAGGCCTATTCGCAAAGCGGCGATCGCGCACGTGCGGTCGCTCAATTAGAAAAAGCCATCGCCATGGATCCGACCAGCGGCAACCGCAGCAAGTGGGACAGCTTGCTGAAAACTAACCGCTACTGGCTGTTGATTCAGCAGGGTGATGCGGCGCTAAAAGCCAACAACGTGCAGCAGGCGGAACGTTATTACCAGCAGGCGCGCAACACCGATAATACCGACAGTTATGCGGTGCTTGGTCTTGGTGATGCCGCCGCGGCGCGTAAAGATAACGCGGCGGCCGAAGGTTTCTATCGCCAGGCGCTGCGCATGGATAGCGGCAACAGCAACGCAGTGCGCGGCCTGGCAAATATTTACCGCGCGCAGTCGCCGGAGAAAGCGGAACAGTTTATTCAGTCGCTCCCTGCCAGCCAGCGGCGCAGCATTGATGATATTGAACGCGGGTTGACGAACGACCGCCTCGCGCAGCAGGCAGAAGCGCTGGAAAACAGAGGTGAATGGGCGCAAGCGGCAGAGCTGCAACGCAAGCGGCTGGCGCTCGATCCCGGCAGCGTATGGATAACTTACCGGCTGGCCAGCGATCTTCGCCAGGCAGGGCAGCGGGGCGAAGCCGATTCGCAGATGAACCGTCTGGTCACGCTCAAACCGCGCGACCCGGAACAGGTCTACGCGTATGGCCTCTATCTTTCCGGTAATAATCAGCAAATGGCGGCGCTGAATCACCTGAATGCGCTGCCGAAAAGCCAGTGGAACAGCAATATTCAGGAGCTGGCCGACAGGCTGCAGGCCAACCAGTTGCTGGACAACGCCAACCGTCTGCGCGATGGCGGTCATGAAGATCAGGCGGTAGCGCTACTGGCGCAGCAACCGGCGTCTTCACGTATTGATTTAACGCTGGCCGACTGGGCCCAGCAGCGCGGCGACAATAGCGAAGCACAACGTTATTACCAGCGTGTTCTGCAAAGAGAAGCCGCCAATGAAGAGGCGTTGCTTGGCCTGGCGGAGCTATATGCCGCAGACGGCAACCATATGGCCGCGCGCGCGGCGCTGGCGAAACTGCCTGCCACGACGTCCGCACAGCCGCCATCAATCAACACCCAGCGTCGGCTGGCGCTGGTACAAACCCAGTTGGGCGATACCGCCAGCGCGGAGCGGATTTTCGCCGCCATCGTCCCGCAGGCGAAATCTCAGCCACCTTCAATGGAGAGCGCGTTGGTGCTGCGTGATGCGGCGCGTTTCGGGGCGCAAAACGGTGAACCTCAGCAGGCGCTGGACAGTTATAAAGATGCGATGGTGGCGTCGGGCGTCACGACGACGCGCCCGGTGGATAACGACACCTTTACCCGCCTGACACGCAATGATGAAAAAGATGACTGGCTGAAACGCGGAGTGCGCAGCGATGCCGCCGATCTCTACCGTCAGCAGGATCTGAATGTCACGTTGCAGCATGAATTCTCAGACTCCAGCGGCACGGGCGGGTATTCGGATTTAAAAGCGCATAACACCATGTTGCAGGTGGATGCGCCGCTGTCGGACGGGCGAATGTTTTTCCGGACTGACGTGGTGAATATGGATGTCGGAACCTTCAGTAAACGCGATGACGGCACTTATCGCCCGAGCTTTGGCACCTGCGGCGATGTGCCGTGTGTTGGCGGTAATCGTCACCAGTCTGATAGCGGTGCCAGCGTTGCGGTGGGATGGCGAAACAATACCTGGTCGATGGATATTGGCACCACGCCGATGGGCTTTAACGTCGTTGATGTGGTCGGTGGGCTAAGTTACAGCAGCGATGTCGGGCCGTTTGGCTATACCGTGGATCTCCATCGTCGCCCCATTTCCAGTTCATTGCTGGCCTTTGGCGGGCAAAAAGATCCGAGCAGTAACACCGGTAAAACCTGGGGTGGTGTTCGGGCTAATGGCGGTACGCTGAGCCTCAGTTATGACAAGGGCGAAGCGAACGGCGTATGGGCGAGCCTCGGGGCGGATACGCTGGAAGGCAAGAATGTCGACGACAACTGGCGCGTGCGCTGGATGACCGGTTACTACTACAAGCTCATCAATGAAAACAACCGGCGCGTTACCGTCGGCCTGAACAATATGATCTGGCACTACGACAAAGATTTGAGCTATTACACCTTAGGCCATGGCGGCTATTACAGCCCGCAGGAGTATCTCTCATTTTCGGTGCCGGTGTTGTGGCGTGAGCGTACGGAGAACTGGTCCTGGGAGTTGGGAGGTTCAGTGTCGTGGTCGCATTCCCGCACCAAAATGATGCCGAGGTATCCATTGCTAAACTTGATTCCCGCGGATTTCCGCGCCCGGGCAAGCGAGCAGTCTGAACCCGGCAGTAGCAGTAATGGATACGGTTATACCGCGCGCGCGCTCATTGAACGCCGGGTGACTTCCCATTGGTTTGTCGGTGCGGGTGTCGATATTCAGCAGGCCAAGGACTATACCCCAAGCCACGCACTGATTTATGTGCGTTATTCCGGCGCGGGCTGGCAGGGCGATATGGATATGCCGCTCCAGCCTCTGGTTCCGCATGCTGACTGGTAAAAAAGGAGTATTCCTGGCGGGAAATAACGGCATAAAGCGACAATCGCACCGTCGTTAACCGCCAGTGATTCAAAAGGTTACAGACTACTTTCCCCGTTGTTTTCCGCTGATTGAGATTCTGCTTAGCGGTTTATCTCAAGCACCGCGCGATAGAGTATACTCTGGCGGCTAAGTACCCTTTTATTCTGTTCTGCGCTCATTGTGTCTCTGGAGAGTGATTTTGCGTGTCAGCCGTTCTTTAACCATTAAACAAATGGCCATGGTTGCTGTTGTCTCTATGGTGTTTGTTTTTATTTTCTGCGTCATTTTGCTGTTCCATTTCTTACAGCAGAATCGCTATAACACGGCTACACAACTGGAAAGTATTGCCCGCTCCGTACGCGAACCCCTTTCAGCGGCGATTTTAAAAGCCGACATTCCCGAAGCAGAAGCGATTATCAAACAGATTAAACCTGCGGGCGTCGTAAGCCGTGCGGATGTCGTGCTGCCGAATCAATTTCAGGCGTTGCGCATGAGCTTTATCCCGGAACGTCCGGTTCCGGTGATGATCACGCGAATGTTTGAATTGCCGGTGCAGATCTCCTTGCCTATCTATTCGCTGGAGCGCCCGGCAAACCCGCAACCGCTGGCCTACCTGGTGCTGCAGGCGGATTCATACCGGGTTTATAAGTTCGTGATCAGTACGTTATCAACGTTAGTGACGGCTTACTTACTTTTAACATTGATGCTCACGGTGGCGCTTACCTGGTGTATCAACCGGCTGGTGGTTCACCCGCTGCGAAAAATTTCCCGGACGCTCAATGATCTACCGGCGCAGGAACTTGCCGGGCATCAACTGCCTGTGCCCCGTCTCCATCATGATGATGAAATTGGCATTATGGTGCGCAGCTACAACCGCAACCAGCAATTGCTGCTGCGTCAGCAAGAAGAGCTGAACACCCAGGCAACGCATTTCCCGGTTTCTGAACTGCCGAATAAAGCTTTCCTGATGGCGCTGCTGGAGCAAACGGTGACCCGGCAAAACCCGACAGCGCTACTGGTCGTCGCCTGCGACACGCTGCGTGATACCGCCGGTGTGCTGCAGGAGTCTCAGCGCGAGATGTTGCTGCTGACGCTGGTAGAGAAACTGAAATCGATACTGACATCGAACATGGTGTTGGCGCAGGTGAGCGCCTATGACTTTGCGATTATCGCTCACGGTGTGAGTGAGCCGTGGCACGCCATGACGCTGGGTAAGCAAGTGCTCACTGTAATTAACGAGCGCGTGCCGCTGCACGGCATCCAGTTACGACCCAATGCCAATATTGGTGTGGCAATGTTTTACGGCAACCTTTCTGCCGGGCAGCTTTACCACCGGGCCGCTTCCGCTGTCGTTAGTGCACAGCGCAAAGGGAAAAACCAGATCCAGTTCTTCGATCCCGAGCAGATGGAGCAGGCACAGCAGTGGCTGGCGCAGGAGAGCGACATCCTTACTGCGCTTGACGAGGGGCGGTTCGCGCTCTGGTTACAGCCGCAGGTGGATGTTGCAAGCGGCGAAGTGGTCAGCGCGGAAGCGTTGCTCCGTTTACGCCAACCGGACGGCAGTTGGGCATTGCCGGAAGGGCTGATCGAGCGTATTGAATCCTGCGGTTTGATGGTCAACGTCGGGTATTGGGTACTGGAAGAGTCCTGCCGTTTGCTGGCCGGTTGGCAATCGCGTGGCATTATGCTGCCGCTCTCAGTGAATCTCTCGGCCTGTCAATTGACGCATCCTACGATGATGGCCGATATGCTGGATTTGTTGCAGCGTTACCGTATTGCGCCGCAGACGTTGATCCTTGAAGTGACAGAAAGCCGCCATATTGATGATCCCCAGGCCGCCGTGGCGATTTTGCGCCCGCTGCGCGATGCCGGGGTGCGCATTGCGCTGGATGATTTTGGCATGGGGTATTCCGGGCTGCGCCAATTGCATCATATGAAGTCGCTGCCGGTGGATGTGCTTAAAATCGACAAAATGTTTGTTGAAGGCTTGCCGGATGAAAACAGCATGGTGGCGGCCATTATCCACCTGGCACGCAGTCTGGATCTGCGCATCGTCGCTGAGGGTGTGGAGAATGAAGCGCAACGGGCCTGGCTTGCTGATGCCGGTGTTGATGTGGCGCAGGGCTTTTTATTTGGTCGCGCGGCGTCGGCGGAGGTGTTTGAACAGCAGTTTTTTGCCGCATCGGATAAGCCTGAAAACCCGTAATTTGTTACGGGCTTGTGCGAGTCAGTTCAAAGTTTTTAACATTGTTGTTTCAGATTTGATGTAAGTTTATTTCTGTCGTGTTTGACGGGTGTTATTTTTAAACCGCAGGCTAACTGAAAACCCTACAAAGCCTGAGGTTTAATATCAAGGACACCCTATGAAAACCTCCCTGTTTAAAAGTCTCTACTTTCAGGTTCTGACCGCGATTGCCATTGGTATTCTGCTTGGTCATTACTACCCTGAACTCGGGGCGCAGATGAAACCGCTTGGTGATGGCTTCGTGAAGCTCATCAAGATGATCATTGCCCCGGTGATTTTCTGTACCGTTGTCACTGGTATCGCCGGCATGGAAAGCATGAAGGCGGTAGGTCGTACTGGTGCGGTTGCACTGCTCTACTTTGAAGTTGTCAGTACGCTGGCGCTCATTATCGGGCTGGTGATCGTTAACGTGGTGCAACCGGGTGCCGGAATGAACGTTGACCCTGCAACGCTTGATGCAAAAGCCGTGGCGGTTTATGCCGAACAGGCGCAACAGCAGGGGATTGTTGCCTTCTTGCTTGATGTCATACCGGCAAGCGTGATTGGCGCTTTCGCCAGCGGCAATATTCTGCAAGTGCTGCTGTTCGCGGTGCTGTTTGGCTTCGCGCTGCATCGCTTAGGCCATAAAGGCCAACTGATTTTTAACGTTATCGAAAGTTTTTCGCAGGTGATCTTCGGCATCATCAATATGATCATGCGCCTGGCACCAATTGGCGCATTCGGGGCGATGGCGTTTACCATCGGCAAATACGGTGTCGGTACGCTGGTGCAACTCGGCCAGTTGATTATTTGTTTCTATGCCACCTGTATTCTGTTTGTAGTGGTCGTGCTGGGCACGATTGCCCGTGTGACGGGCTTCAGCATCTTCAAATTTATCCGCTATATCCGTGAAGAGCTGCTGATTGTTCTGGGCACCTCTTCGTCAGAATCGGCGCTGCCGCGCATGTTGGAGAAGATGGAACGGTTGGGCTGCCGTAAATCGGTGGTCGGGCTGGTTATCCCAACCGGTTACTCCTTCAACCTTGATGGCACCTCCATTTATCTGACGATGGCGGCGGTATTTATCGCCCAGGCAACCAACAGCCAAATGGATATTTTCCATCAGATAACGCTGCTGGTGGTGCTGCTGCTGTCATCAAAAGGCGCCGCCGGGGTGACGGGCAGCGGGTTTATTGTGCTGGCAGCAACGCTTTCTGCCGTCGGGCATTTGCCGGTGGCCGGGCTGGCGCTGATTCTGGGTATTGACCGTTTTATGTCCGAAGCCCGTGCGCTGACCAACCTGGTGGGCAACGGCGTCGCCACCATCGTGGTAGCGAAGTGGGTGAAAGAACTGGATCAAAAACAGCTGGTCGACACGCTGGATAACCGTTCCAGCGCGGCGAAAACCCCCGGAATTTCTTCATAATTTCGTGACTTATGACCGCAGTCCCTTGTCGGGCTGCGGGTACCTGCGCATAATTACCTCCTGGATCCGTCACAATTTACGATGAAATTTCGTGATAATTCACTTCGCGATGTGACGTTTTGCATTTCCCGTGGTCTAAAAGCGAAGTGTTTTAGTACGCTTTTAGCCCCTTTGGCGGGCATACTTTTTAACCAGGAATGTTGATTAGGGGTTCACATGCAGGGCACAAAAATTCGACTGTTAACGGGCGGTTTGCTGATGCTGGCAGCTGTCGGTTATGTGCAGGCAGATGCGCTCCAGCCTGACCCGGCCTGGCAACAAGGGACGCTGGCAAATGGTTTTCAGTGGCAGGTTCTGGCCACGCCGCAGCGCCCCAGCGATCGCATTGAAATTCGCCTGTCTATTAATACCGGTTCGCTCACCGAAGGCGCGCAACAGAGCGGTTTCAGCCACTTTATTCCCCGCGTTGCGTTGACCCACAGTGGTCGGCTTGAACCTTCCCAGGTGCGCTCGCTGTGGCAACAAGGTATTGACCCGAAGCGCCCGCTGCCGCCAGTGCTGGTCTCCTACGAATACACGCAATATAACCTGAGCCTACCGAACAACCGCAGCGACCTGCTGAAAGAGGCGATGGTTTACCTGGCGGATGCCGCCGGAAATCTCACTATCACGCCGGATACGGTTAATCACGCTCTCGCCAGCAACGACATGGTGGCGACCTGGCCTGGTGATACCAAAGACAGTTGGTGGCGTTACCGCCTGAAAGGTTCGCCGCTGTTGGGGCACGATCCCGCAGGAACGCTGAAAGAGCCAGTCGATGCGGCGCAACTGAAAGGTTTCTACGAAAAATGGTACACGCCAGACGCCATGACGCTGATTGTGGTCGGGAACGTGGATAGCCGCGCCATCGCCGAGCAGATTAGTAAAACCTTCGGCGAGCTGAAAGGCAAACGCCAGACGCCTACGCCCGTCGCGACGCTGTCGCCGCTGCCGCGCCAGCCAGTGAGCTTGATGACCGAGGGCATCCCCCAGGATCGTTTGTCGATCATGTGGGACTCCGCCTGGCAACCGATTCGCGAATCTGCCGCGCTTGAGCGTTACTGGCGTGCGGATTTGGCGCGTGAAGCCCTGTTCTGGCATATCCAGCAGAACCTGAGCAAAAACAACGCCAAAGAAATTGGTCTCGGTTTTGACTGCCGGGTGCTGTTCCAGCGGGCGCAATGCGCGATTAACGTTGATTCGCCCAATGACAAACTCAGTACCAATGTCGGCGTGATTGCGCGTGAGCTGGCGAAAGTGCGTGAAAAAGGGCTACCGGAAGAGGAATTTAAAGCCCTTATCGCGCAGAAAAACCTTGAGCTGCAAAAGCTGTTCGCCACCTATGCGCGCGCCAGTACCGATATCCTGATCAGTCAACGGATGCGTTCTCTGCAAAACCAGGTGGTGGATATTGCGCCGGAGCAGTATCAAAAACTGCGCCAAAACTTTCTGAACAACCTGACGCCACAGATGCTGAACCAGGATCTGCATCAGCAACTTACACAGGATATGTCGCTGGTGTTGCTGCAGCCGAAAGGCGAGCCGGAGTTCAACATGAAGGATTTGCAGGCAACGTGGGATGAAGTGATGGCACCTCCAGCGGATAGCGCCGCAGCGCCTGCTGCCAACAGTGACGAGAGCCATTCTGACGTCTCGGATATTCCACCGCAGCAGTAAAGCAGTAATGCTCAAGCACCCCTCTCTGGTAAAGGAGAGGGGTGAACACCGTTATTGCGGCATTGCATTGCGCGGAATAATCGCGCCGCGATACTGAATGACCGTGCTGGCGGTTAAATGCCCACGTTTTGCCGCTTCTGTCGCGTCGCCACCGGTCAGGCGTACAGCCAGGTAACCCGCGCTGAACGAATCCCCGGCCGCTGTGGTATCAATCACTTTCTCTTTCGGCAGTTTCACCGCCGGAACTTCCACCAGCGCTTCATCGGCAATCGCCACCAGGCAGGAGTCTGCGCCGCGCTTAATAACCACCTCTTTCACGCCCGCGCGCTGCGTGCGTTCGATAACCTCTTCCACCGGTTTCTCGCCCCACAGCAGGTCTTCGTCATCCAGCGTCAGGAACGCGATATCCGTGCAAGCCAGCATTTGCTGATAAACCAGACGCGTCTCTTCTTTGCTCGCCCACAGGCGCGGACGGTAGTTGTTATCAAAAATCACTTTGCCACCATTCGCACGGCATGCCTGCAACAGTGACAACAGTTTGTTGCGGCTTGTCGGGCTAAGAATGGCAAGGCTGATGCCGCTCAGGTAGAGGTAATCGAAGGTCGCAAGCTGTTCGCAGATAGCCGCAGACTGCTCGCTCTCCAGCCAGAATTTGGCTGCCGCTTCGTTACGCCAGTAGTAGAAAGTACGCTCGCCGGTGCTGTCGGTCTCGATGTAATAGAGGCCAGGCAGGCGGTTTTCCATACGCTGCGTCAGGCTGGTATCGACGTCCTCGTTTTGCCATGCATCCAGCATCTGCTGGCTGAAATTGTCGGTGCCAAGCGCGGTAACATAGTGCACGGAAAGCGCCGCAGGATTGACCTGGCGGGCGATATAAACAGACGTGTTAAGCGTATCGCCACCAAAGCCACGGTTCACTTCCGCGCCTTTTTGCGACAGTTCAATCATGCATTCGCCAATGACGGCAATTTTCCTGGACATAGTCATCAACCTGGATCAGATAAATTAACGGTAGTGTGCGTTGTGGGTGATTCGTGGTCAACTATATTAAAACAACGTTCCAGTATTTTTTTGAGCTAAAGCCTGTTCCTTGCAGATTTCTCCTCGGGGTTTTTAAATTTGCCCTTAGACGGAGCGTAAAGTTATCGACACGAGCGCCGATAACTCATTGACGAATTCCTCCCGGTCATCGCCTTCGACAGGACAGCAGAAATGAAGTTAAAGCAGGTCATCCAGCAGCTCAACATTCCTGAAGCAAGCATTGAAAGCTTGCAGGAGCGTCGTTATTGGCTGCAATGCGAACGTGCTTATACTTATCAGCCCATCTATAAAATCAATGGTCGTCTGATGGCCGTTGAAGTATTGACCATTGTTACCCATCCGTCACAGCCGGAAACGCGTATTGCGCCGGATCGCTACTTTTCCGAAGTGGCGGTGCGCCATCGTGTTGACGTGGTGCATGAACAAGTGGCGCTGCTGGCGGAACAAAAAGAGTTCTTTCTCAGCAATGAGGTGCTGGCCTCGGTGAATGTCGACGGCCCAACGCTGCTGGCAATGCGCCAGGATACCGAGCTGATGGCGCTGGTCAATTCGCTGCCGTGGATCCGCTTTGAACTGGTGGAACATATCCGTTTACCGCAGGACTCGACTTTCGCCTCGATCAGCGAAATTGGCCCGCTGTGGTTGGACGACTTCGGCACCGGTATGGCGAATTTCTCTGCGTTAAGCGAAGTGCGTTACGACTACATCAAAGTGGCGCGCGATCTGTTTATCATGCTGCGCAAAACGCCGGAAGGGCAAAATCTGTTCACCATGCTGTTGCAGTTGATGAACCGCTATTGCCAGGGCGTGATTGTCGAAGGCGTGGAAACACTGGAAGAGTGGCGCGATGTTCAGGATTCACCGGCTTATGCGGCACAAGGCTATTTTCTCTCCCGTCCGGTTCCTTTAGCCAAACTTGAACACGTGATACTCGAACTGTAACCGCTGCCCTTTCCGCGAGCCTCTACTATCTTTATGACAGGTAAGGCTTTAAAGGAAAGGCAGAACGATGACAAAAACGAGTAAAGCGATTATTGCCGTCTTCGCGACGTTGCTGTTGTTGATTGTGGTCGCCATTATCATCATCGCCACATTCGACTGGAACCGCCTCAAACCCACTATTAATGAAAAAGTGTCCACCGAGCTTAACCGCCCGTTCGCCATTCGCGGCGATTTGGGCGTGGTGTGGGAGCGGCAAAAAGAGGAAACCGGCTGGCGCAGTTGGGTTCCATGGCCGCATGTTCACGCCGACGATATTATCCTTGGCAACCCGCCGGGTATCGACGAAGTGACGATGGTGCATTTACCCCGCGTTGAAGCCACGCTCGCGCCACTGGCGCTGCTCACCAAAACCGTTTACCTGCCGTGGATCAAACTGCAACAACCCGATGCGCGGTTGATTCGCCGCTCGGAAAAGCTCAATAACTGGACGTTCACCTTCGCCAGCGACGCCAACAAAGACGCCAATGCGCAGCCTTCCAGTTGGTCATTCCGGTTGGACAATATTCTCTTCGATCGCGGACGCATCGCCATTGACGATGCGCTCAACCGCGCGGATATCGAGATTCTGGTAAATCCCTTAGGCAAACCGCTGCCGTTTAGCGAAGTGACCGGCAAAAGCGATAGCAAAGTCAAAGCCGGGGATTACGTTTTTGGTTTGACGGCGAAAGGGCATTACAACGACCAGCCACTCTCCGGTAATGGCAAAATCGGCGGCATGCTGGCGCTGCGCAGCGAAGGGACGCCTTTCCCGGTGCAGGCCGATTTCCGTTCCGGCAATACGCGCGTGGCGTTTGTCGGCACCCTCAACGACCCGATGAACATGGGCGGTGCCGACCTGAAATTAAAATTTGGTGGCGATTCACTCGGGCAACTGTATGACTTAACGGGCGTGCTGTTGCCGGACACTCCACCGTTTGAAACCGATGGCCATCTCATTGCGAAGCTCAATAATGAAAAGGGTTCGGTGTTTGATTACCGCGATTTTAACGGTCATATCGGCGAGAGCGATATTCACGGCACGCTGCGTTATACCACCGGTAAACCGCGTCCAAAATTGGAAGGCGATGTTGAATCGCGCCAATTGCGGTTGGCGGATTTGGGCCCGCTGATTGGTGTGGATTCCGGCAAAGGCGCTGAGCAGTCAAAACGCACCGAGCAGCAAAAGGGCGAGAAAGCGGGGCAACCGGCGGGTAAAGTGCTGCCCTATGACCGTTTTGAAACCGATAAATGGGACGTAATGGATGCCGATGTGCGCTTTAAAGGTCGCCGGATTGAGCACGGCTCAACGCTACCCATTAGCGACTTGTCGACCCACATTCTGCTGAAAAATGCCGACCTGCGCCTGCAACCGCTGAAATTTGGCCTTGCTGGCGGCACCATCTCATCGAATATCCACCTCGAAGGGGATAAAAAACCGATGCAAGGGCGGGCGGAGATTCAGGCGCGGCGGCTGAAGCTCAAAGCGCTGATGCCGGATGTGGAACTGATGCAGAAAACCCTCGGTGAGATGAACGGCGACGCAGAACTTCGCGGCGTGGGCAACTCCGTGGCGGCGCTGCTGGGCACCAGCAATGGCAACCTGAAACTGTTGATGAACGACGGGCTGGTCAGCCGTAACTTGATGGAGATCCTCGGCCTTAATGTCGGCAACTATATTGTCGGTCAGCTATTTGGCGATGATGAAGTGCGGGTGAATTGCGCTGCCGCGAACCTCGATTTAGTCAACGGTGTCGCGCGTCCGCAAATCTTCGCCTTTGATACGGAAAACGCGCTGATTAACATTACCGGCACCGCCAGTATGGCTTCGGAACAGCTCGATTTAACCATTGATCCTGAAAGCAAAGGCGTTCGTATTGTCACGCTGCGTTCACCGCTTTACGTGCGCGGTAGCTTTAAAAACCCACAGGCGGGTGTGAAACCCGGGCCGTTGATTGCGCGCGGTGCAGTGGCGGCAGCGCTGGCAACATTAGTCACTCCGGCTGCGGCATTGCTGGCGTTGATCTCGCCGTCGGAAGGCGAGCAGAATCAGTGCCAGGCCATTTTGTCACAGATGAAACACTAAGAAGCACGACGGGAAGTTGCCCTCTCTTCAGCGAAGAGAGGGCAAAAAGGTTACAGCGACTGGTGTTTGGTTTCGTGGGTCAACAGCAGCGCGATAAGTGTTAATGTCGCCATCGCGGCCAGGTAAATCCCCACGTACAGCAGACCATAATTCGCCTGCAGCCAGGTGGCGATATAAGGTGCTACCGATGCACCGAGGATCGACGACACGTTATAAGAGAACGACGCGCCGGTATAACGCACTTCTGTCGGGAACAGCTCCGGCAGCAGCGCACCCATCGGGCCGAAAGTCAGCCCCATCAGGCTCAGGCCAATCAGCAGGTAGGTCATTACCATCACCGGGCTACCGGAACCGAGCAGCGGCGGGAAGACAAACAGTGCGAACAGAATAATCAGCGACGTGATAACAATCATGCTTTTACGGCGACCAAACGCGTCTGCCAGCAGGCCAGCCACCGGCACCATCACACCAAAGCCGATCACCGCCATCATTAACATCCACAGCACTTCGTTACGCGGCAGACCCAGACCCTGCGGCGAGGTGCTGAAGGTCATTGAATAGACCGTCATGATGTAGAACAACGTGTAGGTCGCCAGCATGATAAACGTGCCCAGCACGGTGACGCGCATATGTTTGGTCAGCAACGTGCCGAGCGGCACTTTCACCTGTTTTTTCGCGGCGGCGACTTTGGCGAACACCGGTGTTTCATGCAGTGAAACGCGAACATACAGACCAATCAGCACCAGCACGGCAGAGAAGATAAACGGGACACGCCAGCCCCACGCCATAAACTGTTCGTCGGTCAGTAACCAGGAGAGCAGCAGGAAGGTGCCGTTAGCAAAGAAAAAGCCAATCGGCGCGCCCAGTTGCGGGAAAGAGCCGTACAGCGCGCGTTTGCGCGGCGGGGCGTTTTCCGTGGCCAGCAGCGCTGCGCCGCCCCATTCGCCACCCAGCCCCAAACCCTGGCCGAAACGCGCCAGCGCCAGCAGTAACGGTGCCATTACACCAATGGTTTCGTAGCCTGGCAGCAGGCCGATCAGCACGGTTGAGATCCCCATTGTCAACAGCGACGCCACCAGCGTCACTTTACGACCAACGCGGTCGCCGAAGTGACCAAACACAGCGGAACCAATCGGACGCGCAATAAAAGCAATGGCGAAGGTCGCCAGTGACTGTAGCGTGGCGGCCGTCGGGTCGCCCTGCGGGAAGAAGATATGCGGGAACACAATCACGGCGGCGGTGGCGTAAATATAGAAGTCGAAGAACTCGATGGCGGTGCCAATCAGAGACGCAACGACGACTTTATTGCGTGAATTTACCGGCGGATTTTCCTGCTCGTTGTCGAAAGTTGTAGCTGTAGCTTGCATAGAATTTTCTTATTTTTGCGCGAACGAACGACCATATTAGCCACAGCAAAAGCGACATTTCAATCTGTAACAAAGTCAGGCCCAGCGCGAAAAACAGGCAAAAAGCGGATAATTTTCAGACTTACGATTTACCTTCTATGAAATGCTTCACATATTTTTAAAATTAGAGAATAAAACTGGTTTTTGGTTAAATAAAAGTTACGGACTGGATTTTCATGCTGAAATCGCCAGGCGGGCTGAAATATTCCATTTCCTTCAGCCCGATAGCCGCGTTAATGGTGAGTTTTATCCGGCATGCGCGGGTCACCTTTGTACTGCGCGGTAGCGATCCACGCGGCGCAGAACAGGGTCAGGCGAGCAAAGAAGTAGAAGAATGCCATCAGACCCAGCACCGAGCCAAACGCTGCGCCGGAGGGCGATTTCACCAGTGAGGGCAGCGTCCAGGTCATGATAATTTTGATCACTTCAAAACCAATCGCGGCGATAAATGTTCCACGGATCAGCGCCTTTTTACGCGGGCGGTGGCGTGGCAAACGCCAAAAGATCCAAAAGAAAAGCAGATAGTTAGCGAAAATCGAAATGGCCAGACCAATCAGCCGCCAGGCCGGTTTCAGCCATTCAATGTAATCCAGGTGCAACGCGTTGATGATCAACTGCTGCGCCGAACCCGCCACTGACGTTATCGAAAGTGTCACGATCAGCGCCATCAGCAGCCCAATCAGTGAAATGAAATCGCGGAAATATTTTACCCAGATTTTCTCTTCATCCTGCGCGTTACGCTCCCAGACATCGCGCGACTGGGCGCGGATCGCCTCACGCAGGTTGCCGGTCCAGTTCACGCCGGAATAAAGGGCAATAGCCAGCCCGACAATTCCCACCGTTGTGCGCTGCTGCACGGCAATATTGAGGGTGTTTTGCAATGTTGAGGCCATCGTCGGGTCGCTCACACTCATCAGGATTTTATTGAAGATGTCCTGCAATAACGTGGGATGTGAAGCGAGCACAAAACCGGCAGCGGCGAAGCAGACCATCATAATTGGGATCATCGACAGGAACGAGAAGTAGGTGATTGCCGCACCAAACTGGTTACCCATGCGGTCGTTAAAACGTTCAGTCGCGCGGATCAGGTGCGCAATGACAGGCCAGCTCTGGATTGTTTGCACCATGCTGGAAAGTGACGTCAGCGTGTTGTTGATGGCGGCGGGAGCGGAACGTTTCTTTTCGGTGGGCTGCTCAGCCATCTTCCTGACGGGTTCGTAGTCGAGGTCTTGCGTCGGGCGTTTTTCATGATTTTCCGGCGTCATCAGGTCTATTTTCCTTCTCCTGAATGTGTGGTAAGTGAAATTATAGCTGCTAGTGGTCGACGTAATCCTTCAGCACGGTCGCCAGCCACTCCATAAACAGATGTACGCGGCGCGACAAATTACGGCGGTGCGGGTAAATCAGCGAAACCGGCATCGGTTCCGCGCGGTATTGCGGCAGGATCTCCACCAGCTTACCGGCACGAAGCGCTTCGCGTACGCCAACGCGCGGTACCTGAATAATCCCTAATCCGGCAAGGCAAGCGGCTTGATAGGTTTCGGTACTGTTCACCGTCAGTATGCCGCCGGTTTTCACCCAGTTTGTCTGCTTATCCTGGAAGACTTCAAAGCCCGGCGGGCGCGTACCAAGATTTACGGCGTAATGCACCAGCGCGTGGGAGGATAAATCATCGAGCGTCTCCGGGTAGCCAAAACGCGCCAGATAATCGGGGCTGGCGCAGTTAATGACCGACAGCCGACCAAGCTGGCGGGCAATCAGGCCAGAGTCTTTGAGGGTGCCGACGCGCACTACGCAGTCGAACCCTTCGCGAATAATATCCACCAGCCTGTCGCTGCTGCTCAGCTCCAGTTCAATGCCGGGATACTGTTGCAGGAAAGCGGGTAGGCGTGGGATCACCAGATTTTTCGCCACACCGACCGGCATATCGATGCGTAAACGACCGCTGATACTCGACGGATCATGCAGGAACATTCCGTCGAGCTCATCCATATTCGCCAGCAGATCTTTCGCCCGCTCGTAGTAAACCATGCCGTCCTGCGTGAGCTGAACGCGGCGCGTGGTGCGGTGCAACAACTGGGTGCCGAGGTGCGTCTCCAGCGCCTGAATCTGGCGCGATACGCTACCCTTAGGAAGCCCCATCGAATCGGCGGCGCGGGAAAAACTCTCCAGTTCCGCTACGCGGATAAACAGTTGCATTGCGTAAATTTTATCCATCATCACGCTCGATTGTTGCCTGTAATGAAACAGTGAAGCGTAATTTAGCACCTTTATTGTTTATTCGTCAGCTAATAAGCTTTTTCCACATTCTCACATCAGCGAAAACGAGGTTTCTTATGACACAACATATTGCTTTAGTGACGGGTGGCAGCCGTGGCTTGGGTAAAAACGCGGCGCTGAAGCTGGCGGCGAAAGGAACGGGGATTATCCTGACCTATAACAGTAACGCCGAGGAAGCGCAGAACGTGGTGCGCGAAATTGAGCAAAAAGGCGTGAAAGCGGTGGCATTGCAGCTTAACGTCGGCGATATCATGCATTTTGATGCTTTCACCCGTGAAGTCCATGAACAACTGAAATCTGTCTGGCAGCGTGAGACGTTTGATTATTTATTGAACAATGCGGGTATCGGCATCAATGCTTCTTTCGCTGAAACCCGCGTCGAGCAATTTGATCAACTGGTGAACATCCATTTCAAAGGGCCGTTCTTCCTGACGCAAAGCCTGCTGCCGCTGCTGAAAAATGGCGGGCGCATTCTTAACGTTTCTAGCGGGCTGGCGCGTTTTTGCCAGCCGGGCTATGCCGCGTATGCGTCGATGAAAGGGGCGATGGAAGTGCTGACGCGTTACCAGGCGAAAGAGCTTGGTGCACGGGGCATTTCGGTGAATATCATTGCGCCGGGGGCGATAGAAACGGATTTTGGCGGCGGCGTAGTGCGTGATAATGAGCAGGTTAATCAACATATTGCAGCGCAAACTGCGTTGGGTCGCGTAGGGTTACCGGATGATATCGGCGATGCAATTGCCGCGCTGCTGAGCGACGATCTGGCGTGGATGAATGCGCAACGCGTGGAAGTATCGGGCGGGATGTTTCTGTAAAACCGGTCACGCCCGGCAGATTTTCGCTACCGGGCGTGCAGTTTTACTGCTTCTGAAAATGTGTTACCCGGACACGCGCCGGTTGTTGTTTTTTATCCAGCGAGCCGCTGATGCCGACCAGTTCATCCGGAGACACGGATTTACCATCAAACATCGCCATTGGGATATATACCTGAAGCTGGTCAGTTTTGTCGCGGAACAGGTAGATATCGCCGCTCTCCCTCTCAACCAGGTTACCGCGAAGCGAGACGGACGCGCCATCATGCAGGGCTTTCGCCTGTTTGACGGTCATGGTGCGCGCATCTTCCATACCGCGATAGCCGTCATCCATTTTATGCGGCGGCGGCGGCGCTTTGTCCGCTTTCAGACCCGGCGCATCTTCTGCAAATGCCGTCATGGAGAACAGCGCCACCAGGCTGGCGGCGAGCACAATTTTCTTCATAACCTCTCCTGAATATTGCCAGAACACGTTCTTAAGCCTGGCAGAGCATAGCGAAGCATGCTGACGAATTATCGTTTTTCGTCATATTCGTGGTGCAGTAAGCCAAACAGCCAGTCGTTATGCCAGCTTCCCGCTAGCCAGTACGCCTCACGCAGTTCGCCTTCGAGAATAAAACCTGTTTTTTCCAGTAAGTGCCGGGATGCGTGATTTCCTGCCGTCACGGTGGCGGTAAGTTTGCGAATCCCCCCTTCGTTAAAGGCGAAGTCGCACAGCGCTTTTAACGATTCCTGGCCATAGCCTTTGCCCTGAGCTGCTGCGGCGAACAGGAAGCCGACCTCGGCGCAATCATCCTCCCGGTGAATATAACCGGTTACGCCAAGCGGTTCGTTTGTCGCGATGTCGCGTACCAGCAGGCAGAGCCAGTGCCGGCTGCCGGGGGACCAGGGAGTAAGCCGGGCATCGAATGCTTCGCGGATCTCTTGCTCACTGCGGCCATCGGCAACATAACGCATCACATCGGGGTTTTGTTGCAGCGCGAGAAAGAATGGCCATGCTTCTTTTGTTATTGGCGAGCAGGTCAATCTTGGGGTAAAAAGTATTAACACAGTGAATATCTCCTGCTGTTTTTTTTCGGCTTGAAAGCACTGTCACTGATAATAATCGTCAACTGAGCTATCTTTTACCTATTCATAAATAAAGAAAAAATTAAGCGCTCAGGTTGGCCAGTTAATTGTTTCTTCAGTTGTACTTAAAGGAAAATAATGACTCTTTCTGCCCCATTAAATACGGGTGAACAGTTTGAAAAATGCATTGCCATTATTCGCGAGGCGTCTGTTGAAATCTTACTGCTACTGAATGTGCATTTCGATGAAGGTAAAGACCCGCGCTGGTTTTTGGAACAACTGGATGTTGCGCGCCTGAGTTTGGGTGGCTGGGGCGCGGTGGCTAAACGACTTAAACTCAACGATGCGGAATTAACACAGTTCACTTTACAACTTCGTCATTTACAGCAGCTCGTTCCGCGGTATGAGAACGGGCAAAATGTGACAGAAAATCAGCTTATTGCGGCACTGCGATTTATCAGCGCGCTGGAAAACCTGCGTAATAAGCAAAAGTTGCTGAGCTACAACACCGCCTTGCCGTCGGATGAGGCGCAGCAGCGGCAAGGGTTACAGCAATTACGCGCCATGGAAGCGATGATTAAATCGCTGGTGATGCAGGTGTGGCCGGATAGCGAAAAGCTGCGTAATCACCTGAAAACACAATTTGGTGCCGATCGTGTGCGGCGCTGGCTGCGGCTTGGCGATCACAACGATGTGCTGAGCGGTATGCGGTTTAGCGAGTTGGCACTATTACTGGTCGATAAGAAAGAGTTTAGTCAGCACTATTCCCGGTTGTTCAATGACGCCTCGGAACTGAATCTGTTGCTGGATACGCGCAAAACGCTGCACGCCTTTCTTGATGATATACGGCAGATGCGATCGAATGTCGTGTCGGGGCAGTCGCTAACGTCCAACCAACTGATTTTACTGAACAGCTATTACCCGCAAATTAGCAGCCCGGTTCAGCGTGCGTTTGATGAGGGGCGAACCAAAACGAATCCTGCGGAGTTGCTGAGTGAGGCCAGCGGAGATTTAGACGCATTCTGGGAGCAGACGCGGAAAAAAGATCGCGCTGCCGGAGGTGATGCGATGCCGATGCGTGACAGTATTGATAAGCCTGCAAAACGGTCAGTGCGTAGCCGCGAAGAGCGCGACCAGATGCTCTCTGGGGTGCTATGGAGCGCTGTCGGCGTGATGGTGTTGCTCATGGCGATTGGCGCATTCTGGATATTTTCCAGCGACATTTCTGTGCCGGTGACACGTGAAGCGCACATTACCGTGCCGATTGCCGAGGATCGCGACCGAACCTCGCCGAAAGAGGAGCTTAGTCGCATGGGGCTGTCTCGTGATGAAAACAACTTCCGTTCGGCTATCGATCGCAATGACACGCGCGTAGTGTCGCTGTTTTTACGTACCGGGATGAACTGGAAGCTGTCATGGACAGAAAATGCCATGGTGGCAGATTACAACGACGTGCTGGATCTGCTGCTGCGTTACCGTCTGCAAATGGATGAAAATCGCCCCTGCCGCCGCTTTATTACTACGCTGACGCATGAAATGGCGACCAATAACAAGAAGCTGACCTCTATTAACCGGGATTATTTACGCGCTTTTTGTACTCGTCCACCGGTTGTGGAACGCCAGCGTTATGAGATGGAACAGGCGCAGTTGCGTTATGAAGCCGATCCTTCGGATGAAAACCGAAAATGGTCGGATATTCAGACCTCTATTTATGATGTGATCGATTAATTTTTCAGGTACATGCGTTCCCGTTGCGAACAGTAAATTGGCACATCCTGGCGCTTACAAGCGTAAGTGACCGGGATGTGCCAATGCGCTAATCTACAGGGCCAAAATGCCAGCTTACGGTTCGCCGTACAAACCGATAAGGCGGCGCACCACACCGTTCGTCCAGCCAAAACCATCCTGTAATGGATACTCACCCCCGCCACCTTCGCGCGGCGTACTGCTGGCAATGTGATACTTCTCAATCAGTTTGTGGTGCTGCTGATAATAGTGATTCACTGTTTGCAACCAGCTATGGGCGATTTCGTTGCCCAGCGAGTCGTTACCGTACATTTTGAAGCCCTGAATCGCCATCCACTGCAGCGGTGCCCAGCCGTTGGGCTTATCCCACTGTTCGCTGGTTTCGTATTCTGTTGCCAGAATACCGCCTGGGGTAAGCAGGCGCGCTTTCACCGCCTCTGCCAGCCGGTCTGCCTGCTCATGGGTCGCCATACCGACATACAGCGGCACAATACTGGCCGCGGAGAATAGCGCCATCTCTTCACGACGCCAGTCATAGTCGCGGTAGCAGCCATTTTCATCGTCCCACAGATAACGGTTCACCGCCGCGCGGCGATCGCTCGCTTTTTGGCGGAACAGCGCTTCCCGTTCTCTGTCGCCTTTCAGTCCGGAAATATTGGCGATAGCGCTTTCCAGTTTGAACAGAAACGCGTTCAAATCAATCGGGATAAACTGCGTGGTGCGAATGCTCGCCAGCCGTTGCGCATCGCGCAACCAGCGTGATGAATAGTCCCAACCGGAAGCCGCGCCTGCGCGCAAATCGCGATAGACTTCACTTGCTGGTCGCCCGGAATGACGCGCGGTTTCAACGTCCTCAAGCCAGGACTCGTCGCGCGGCGTGTCGCGATCGTCCCAGTAGCGGTTGAGCAGCGAACCGTCCGGCATACGCACCGTGTGGCGATACGCCTGGTTCAGCGCCAGCGATTCCGCGCCATCCATCCAGAATGCGTATTCCATTAACAGGTGATCAAGGTAGCGCCGCGCACCGCGAACGCCATCCTCTTCAAACAACTCGACCATCAGCGCAAAAACCGGTGGCTGCGAGCGGCTCAGATAGTAAGTGCGGTTTCCGTTCGGAATATGGCCGTAACGCTCAATCATCCACGCGAAGTTATCCGCCATACAGCGCAGCAAGTCGTCGCGACCGCTCTCCGCCAGGCCCAGCATGGTGAAATAGGAGTCCCAGTAGTAGGTCTCGCGGAATCGCCCGCCGGGCACAATGTAAGCCTGCGGCAGCGCCAGCAGGGAAGACCATGGAATGTGATCCTGCGGCTCGCGGGTGAGTATCGGCCACAACTGGTCGATATGCTCTTTTAACGAGTTCTCCGGGTTGGAGACGTACGCTTTGGAATAATCCTCCGGCATCCAGAAATGCGCTTTCACGAATTGGCGCAGATCGAACTCCGGTTTACGTTTGATTTTGCGATAGCGAATCAGAATATCGAGCGGATCCATTTTTGGCGCGCAGTCGGGAAAGGTTTTGCTGTCGGCAAAAATGCGCGACGACTGCACGTGTTCAAACAGTTCAAGGTAACGATCGGCAGGGGTTAGCGCGTCGGACGCGGGTAACCCTTCGATCATTTCTGGCTCCGGCTCCGCCTCGATCATTTCATCCAGTTTTAACTCGCACGGATCGGTTTCGTAGACGATCTCTTCCTCATTCACGAACTCGACGGATTCTGCGCTTTGTAGTTTCTGGTTGAACATAAGGACTCTGGCCTCCGGATGTCGTCGTAAAAAATTACGGGTGTTGCCCGGCTATCTATTAAGCGTAGACATTCGCTTCGATCCGTGAAGGACGAAGTGTGCGGTCGATCACGTTTTAGCGCGGTATAAAATTAACGCAAAACCCCACAACTTACTGATTAATAGTGTATAAAACGTACAGAAGCAAAATCAACGCAGCGGCCAATTTAGGAGCATTCGTTTTGCAACGATTTGTGAATAATCGCCTGTCGAACCTCATTATGGGTTGTCGCGGGTAACTCTCCCCGAAATGACTGAGGAAAATCCTTTGCAGCTCGTCTCTATTACGTTAGAGCAATGTCTCAATATCCGCCATACGGTACTGTGGCCGCATCTTGCCCGCGATGCTTCGCGCGTAGAAGGCGATGACGAAGCCCGCCATTTTGGCATGCTTGAAAACGGGGAAATTGTCAGTTGCTTGTCGGTTTTTATGCATGATGAAAGGCGGTGCCAAATCCGTAAATTCGCCACCTTGCAAACGTATCAGCAGCAAGGTTATGGCGGTTTTCTGTTGCAGAATGTGCTGGAAAAGTTAGTGCAGGCGGGCGTGGAGTTTGTGCAACTGGATGCCAGAATTTCGGCGGCGGCATTTTACGCGCGCTTTGGTTTCATGGCGCAAGGCGAACCGTTTTATAAAAAAGAAGTGCAGTACATTCGCATGTCACGCGCGTTGTAAAACCCGGCGGCAAACACCGCCGGGTGCTGATTAACGCGGGATTTGCTGCGTAATACAGTGGATATTGCCACCGCCGAGCAAAATCTCACGCGCCGGAACGCCAGTGATGACGAAATCCGGGAACATCTCTTCGAACAACGCCTGCGCCGCGCCGTCGGTCGCCGGGTCCAGCAGCGGGTAAATAATCTGCTGATTACTGACCAGATAGTTAACGTAGGAACCGGCCAGGCGGTTGCCTTCGTGGCGTTCAATCGCCGTGCCTTTTTCGACATCGCTGGTTTCTTCAGCGCTGGCGAACAGCGGCAGCGGAGACGGCACTTTCCACACTTTCAGCGTGCGCCCTTGCGCATCTTTGGTGCTTTCCAGCACCTCAAGTGCGGCAATGGAGCGCGCGTACTGCGGGTCGTTCTGGTCATTCGTCCAGTGCAACGCCACTTCGCCAGGACGAACGAAACAGCACATGTTATCGATATGACCGTCGGTTTCGTCATTGAACACGCCTTCCGGCAACCAGATTATCTGCGACACACCCAGGTAATCGCGCAGTTGCTGTTCGATCTGCGCTTTGCTCAGGTGCGGGTTGCGGTTCGGGTTCAGCAAACATTCTGCGGTGGTCAGCAACGTGCCTTCGCCATCGACGTGAATGGAGCCGCCTTCCAGCACCAAATCTGTGTGATAGCACGGCAGATGGTGGTAATTCGCCACCTGCCCGGCGACCAATTGATCGCGATCCCAGCTTGCATACAAACCGCCATTCAGCCCGCCCCAGGCGTTAAACGTCCAGCTAATCCCACGCTTTTCACCGGCGTTATTGACCACCACGGTCGGGCCCGTGTCGCGCATCCAGGCATCGTCGCTTTCCATTTCTACCAGCGTCACTTCCGCTGGCATGGTGGCGCGCGCTTTGGCCATTTCGGCGGCAGGCACGCCCATAATCACCGGCGTGTTGCGCGAAATCGCTTTGGCGACAGCGGAAAACGCCTGCTGCGCCGGCGCAGCGTCGGCACGCCAGTTATCGGTGCGGTAGGGCCAAATCATCCAAACCGCCTGATGCGGCGCCCATTCCGCCGGCATGGCGAAACCATCTTTCACGGGCGTGGTCAGCTGTACCATTGCTTAGCTCCTTACGCTGCCATCGGAGGTGGCAATCGCGCTGTACATATTCGGACGGCGATCGCGGAACAGCCCCCACGCGGCACGCTGTGCGGCAATGGCGTCAAGATCGAAGGTGTGCACCAGCACCGCTTCGTCGGTTTTGTTTGCCTGCTCGACCAGCTCACCGGTCTGATCGGCGATGAAGGAGGAGCCGTAGAAGGTCATTTCCAGGCCTTCGATGTATTTGCTGGCTTCGGTGCCAATACGGTTAGATGCAATCACCGGAATGACGTTCGCGGCGGCGTGGCCCTGCTGCACGCGCGTCCAGTGCGGCTGGCTGTCGATATCCGGGTAAGCCGGTTCAGAGCCAATCGCGGTTGGGTAGAAGATCACTTCTGCGCCTTGTAATGCCAGGCAGCGTGCGGTTTCCGGGAACCACTGATCCCAACAGATGCCGACACCGATTTTTGCATAGCGGGTGTTCCACACTTTGAAACCGGTGTCGCCAGGGATAAAGAACTGTTTCTCCTGGTAAGCCGGGCCGTTCGGAATATGGGTTTTACGGTACGTGTCCAGCACGCTACCGTCGGCGTCGATCATCACCAGCGAGTTGTAATAGGCGTTATTGCACTTTTCAAACAAGCTCAGCGGCAGCACCACTTCCAGCTCTTTAGCCAACGCAGAGAAGTGTTTGATCAATGGGCTATTCGCCACTTCCTGCGCCAGCGCGTAGTGTTCCGGGCTTTGATCGATGCAGAAGTAAGGGGCGGCGAACAGCTCCTGAATCAGGATCACCTGCGCGCCTTTGCTGTGTGCTTCACGTACCAGACGCTCAGCGTTTTGAATGTTCTTATCCAGATCCCAGCTACACGCCATCTGCGTTGCGGCGACGGTTACATTTCTCATAAAAAACTCTCCCGTTGTTCTTGATTCAGGCAGTGCAAATTGTCCGCACTTATTTTGCTGCAAACTATAGCAACGAAATACGTTATGCATAAAATGTATTGTTATCATGAAAACATGAACGGGATGCATAGTGGTGATCGACCTGAATTTGCTGCGGCTGGTGCCAATACTGGCGAAAGAGAAGAGTGTGACCCGCGCGGCGCTGAAAGCGAATCTGTCGCAATCTGCCTTTAGCCATGCCCTGAACCGCCTGCGCGAGCAGCTCAACGATGAGATGTTTATCCGCACGCGCAACGGTATGGAACCGACGCCTTACGCCGCAATGATGATCCCGGTTATCGAGAGCGCGCTCAGCAAGCTGGATACTGCCACACGTGGGCCAAGCCACTTCGATCCGCTGCGCGATGCGCACACCTTTTATATCGGCGCAGTGGATTACTTCGAGTTCATGTTTATGCCGGTACTGACCGCGCGGTTTAAAACCATTGCGCCGAATGTCCGGCTCTCGGTGGATATTCTTTCGGAAACCATCAAGGTTGAGCGAGTAGAGCAGGGGCAACTGGATGCGTTTATTGGCGTCGATAACGTGCAGCATATCCCGCATTATTTTAATAAACATAAACTTATCTCTGACCACTTTGTCGCTATCGCCTCTGTGGAGCGCACCGATTTGCCGGAACAGCTCACGCTTAAGCACCTGGTGAGTGAGGCGCAAATCCATTTACCGGCGGTCAGTTCCGGCGCGGATCACATTGACGGCTGGCTACTCGAACAGCACCTTTATCGCCCACTTGCGACGGTGGTACAAAGTTACGCCGTTGGCGGGCGCGTGGCGGTGGCGACCGGCTACTTGATGTGCGTGCCGTTTCGCATCGCCAGGGAGTTGGCGACGATGTTACCGCTGCGCATTATGCAACTGCCGGAAGGCGCGCCCTCGTATGATTTGTTATTGCTTACCCATCGATTATTCGACTACCAACCTGCGGTGCAGTGGCTGGTTAACGAACTGAAGGCGGCGAGGATTTAGCGGGAAAAATGATTTCAAATAAATCGTATTGCTTGAATGCTCACCTAAAAAGAGCAGAAATGTGTTTTTATTTTCCCGGGAACGGATTATGAAAATATGCGCTAAATATATTCCTTTCTTGCTTCTACCTTTGCTTAGCGGTTGTCCAATGGGGGATCGGCTGGACCAGCGATATAAGCCAGCGGAGACCACCTCTATCGAATTGAAGAGTGAGCAAATTTGTTTTGGGATCCTCTCTGCTGAAGATTATCAGCCTGTATTTATCAGCATTGCACCGCGCCACACTCCTCATAAAGAGCGTTGGTATCAGCAATATCCTCGCTTATCTGTGAATAACGGTGAAATGTGCATTCCGCCTGGTGTTTATAAATTTCCCGAGAAAGGGCAGTTTGTGTCTAGCTTCACGCTGGAATCGAAAGAAAAAGCAAAAACTACTGAATTTAATACCCGCCGTTTTGATACCGCTTTTGAGATAAAAGAGGGGCACGCAACAGTAATCAAGGTTGATAACAATGAGTTTTAAAAGAGACCAATGCTTCGCTTTGGTACGGTATTTCACTGGCAGGCATAAAGCAGGATAAAAACTACGTAAGCAAAGTTGATTTTTCCCTGTGTAAAATGCGGCTTCATTACTTTTTATAAGAGCCTGGCTCGGATGGGTGTGATTCTCTTATAACTTTCGGATGGATATACCGGGATATGAAAGCGCTATTGATTCGCCATCCGCAAACTGAGTGGAACCGGGCGGGCATAATCCAGGGGCGGCTCGATAGCCCACTAACACCGCGCGGGCATGAGGAGAGCCATGCTTTGATTCGTGGGCTGCGGGAGGCGGGGATTCGCCCTGAAGTTATTTTCTCATCGCCGCTCGGCAGGGCGCAGCAGATGGCTTTGCTGATTGCGGAACAATATCAATGCGATATCCAGTTTGAAGAGGCCTTACAGGAGCAGCATTTCGGGGCGTTTGATGGCCGGTCTCTGCGCGATATCCGCCGGGAGTTTCCCCGTTTCGCGGATGATGAGGCTTTTCAACCGCCGCAGGGGGAATCACTGGCGCACGCCGCACAGCGGTTGCTCGACTTTTTACATCGCTTGCCTGATATCTGTCCACTTGCCACGGTAGCACTGGTTTCGCACGGGCAAATTATGCAGGGGGCGATAGCGCAATTGCTGGAAAATTCGCTAGAAAACGTGGCGCGTTACTATCATCCCAATGCCAGCTATTCGCTGCTGGAGATTAACCACGACGCCTGCCGGGTGATGCGCTGGGGCGTCGCCAGCCATTTGCTGGGATTAAAAAGCGGCTAACTTCCGCGCGTGATGTTCATTTCTTAAAAAAGCCGGTAATTTTTTGCATCAACGACGGTTTCGCCTCTGGTGTTGCCCACGACGGGTTTAATAAATCGCCCGGCAGCAGATAGAGGCGGTCATCATCGTCCCGCACTTGCGCCTTCAGGGTTGCGGCGATTTCCAGCATTTTGCAGTAGAGCGGTTCTGCAGGCGATTTGCTGTAGATTTCGCCATCACGCCACTCCAGCCAGCAGGTTTCTTGCCCTTTCCATAGCGCGTAAAATTCACCGTTGCGCCGATCAAAAGCGAGCTCTTCATCCTGATTCACCCGTTGAACCCACTCTTCGCTGCCGATCGGTTGCGTTTCGCTTTCTGACCAACTTTCCGCGCGGGTGATATGCATTTCCCAGCCCATCTGTTACGCCTCTTCCGATGTTTGAATCGCCATATTATCGTGCCAGAAAACATGGCCCGAATAAGGGGTTAAGTAGTATGTAAAAAAAAGAAGCCCCATTTGGGGCTTCTCTGGTGTATCGCTGTAGCGGCGCCGGTTAACGCATGGTGACAAACTCTTCCGCTGCGGTCGGGTGGATGGCTACCGTGTTATCGAAGTCTTTTTTGGTCGCGCCCATTTTCAGCGCCACCGCAAAGCCTTGCAGCATTTCGTCCATGCCGGAGCCGATACCGTGAATACCGACAATTTTCTCCTCCGGGCCAACGCATACTAGCTTCATACGACACGGCTGGCGGTGGGTGGTCACGGCGGTATACATCGCGGTGAAGGATGATTTGTAGATTTTCACCTGGTCATCGCCGTACTGCTCGCGCGCCTGCGGTTCGGTCAGGCCAACGGTGCCAATCGGCGGATGGCTGAATACCACGGTCGGAATGTTGCTGTAGTCCAGATGCTCATCCGGCTTGTTGTTAAACAGGCGTTCGGAGAGACGGCGACCGGCGGCCACGGCGACTGGCGTCAGCTCTACCGCACCGGTGTTATCGCCCACCGCATAAATACCCGGCACGCTAGTGTTCTGGAACTTATCGACTTCAATATAACCTTTGTCGTCGGTTTTCACACCGGTGACCGCAAGATTGAAATTATCGGTTGCCGGTTCGCGACCAATCGCCCAAATCAGGCTGTCCACGGTTTGCGAACGGCCATCTTCCAGCGTTAACGTCAGGCTGCCGTCGGCGTTTTTCACCACTTCTTTTGGCACCGCGTGAGTGTGCAGCGTCGGGCCATCTGCCGCCATCACTTCAACCAGCGTTTCGGTGATTAACGGATCAAAGCTGCGTAGCGGCGCGTGTTTACGCACAAACAGGTGCGTTTCGGCGCCCAGGCCGTTAATCACACCCGCCAGTTCCACGGCGATGTAACCTGCGCCCACCACCGCCACGCGTTTTGGCAGCGCGGGCAGTGCGAAGAAACCGTCGGAATCAATGCCGTGCTCAACGCCTGGAATATTCGGGTGGCTTGGGCGGCCGCCGGTGGCGATCAGGATATGATCGGCAGTGATCGTTTCGCCGTTCACTTCCACGGTTTTGGCATCGACAAAGCGCGCGAAACCCCGGATCACATCGACATTGTT
Organism: Kosakonia quasisacchari; assembly: GCF_004331415.1. Classification (GTDB taxonomy): domain Bacteria; phylum Pseudomonadota; class Gammaproteobacteria; order Enterobacterales; family Enterobacteriaceae; genus Kosakonia; species Kosakonia quasisacchari. Next base: position 1,665 of record NZ_SJOP01000015.1, on the reverse strand, counting down.
TTTACCCAGCACGTTATCGTACGAGGTATGAATGCGGTCGATATAGGCGCTACGGCTGGCGACCAGCTTGCTCCAGTCGAAGTGGTTTACGGTGGTGTCGAAGCCGTAATCCGGGCCGTACAAATGAATCGCTTCAGAAATCTGAGCCGCGTGCCACATCACTTTTTTCGGCACACAACCGACGTTCACGCAGGTGCCGCCAAGTTCTTTTGCTTCGATCAGCGCGCATTTTTGACCGTACATAGCCGCACGGTTAATCGATGCGATGCCGCCGCTGCCGCCGCCAATAGCGATGTAGTCGTAATGTTTGCTCATGGTTGTTTCCTTAATCCTGAACGAAGTCGAAAATATTCGCGATTGTAGCGCGCAGCCGAAAAGGTTCCACCAATGGCTGCGATTACTCCGGCACGATCTGGTGAATCAGCGTATGCCCGGTACCGGCTGGCACCAGTTTGCTGTGTAGCCACGGCAGCACGTTGTTCATTTGCGCTTCGAGTTTCCACGGAGGGTTAATCACAATCATGCCGGACGCAGTCATCCCGCGCTGATCGCTGTCCGGGCGCACACCCAGCTCGATTTGCAGAATATTGCGAATACCGGTGGCTTCCAGATCGCGCAGCATGCGTTTGATTTGCTGGCGCAGCACCACCGGATACCACAGTGCGTAAACGCCGGTAGCGAAGCGTTTGTAACCTTCATGGATACCACTGACCACCGCCTGGTAATCGGTTTTAATTTCGTATGGCGGGTCGATAAGGATCAAACCCCGGCGGGAAACCGGCGGCAACTTGGCTTTTAACTGCTGATAACCGTCGCTGCGCGTGACGCGAGTGCGGTTATCTTTCTGGAACTCCTGGCGCAGCAGCGGATAGTCGCTCGGGTGCAGTTCAGTCAGTAGCAGGCTGTCCTGTTCACGCAGCAGTTCGCGGGCAATCAGCGGCGAACCTGGGTAATAACGTAACTGCCCGCTACGGTTGAAATGGCGCACCACGTTCATGTACGGCTCCAGCTCAGCCGGTAAATCCTCTTGCTGCCAGATACGGGCAATGCCTTCCAGATATTCGCCAGTGCGTTCTGCATGTTCACCGGAAAGCTGATAGCGCCCGGCACCCGCGTGGGTGTCGAGATAGAGAAACGGTTTCTCTTTTTCTTTCAGCGCTTCGATGATCAGGCTCTGAACGGTGTGTTTAAGGACGTCGGCATGGTTGCCAGCGTGGAAGCTGTGGCGATAACTGAGCATGGATACTGAGATTCCGGAAAATAAACGAGATTTCGCACAGTTTACCGCAGATTGGTGCAGATTACTGTATATGCCCCTTACGAATGGATTAATGCAGCTTGATGCAGCATCCAATGTAACGAACCCTATTCACTATACTGAGTGAGGCTATATCGCGTAACGAAACGTAAAGAGAGGATAGTATGACGCTATTTACCGCTACACCTACAGTCGCGGTGCTTGGTAATCGAGGACAGACGGTACGAAATATTGCTTATCACCGTCATCCGAATACACCGGATGTCACCGACGAACGCATCACTTTTCATCAGTATGACACGCGCGGTTTTCTCGCCCAAAGCCGTGACCCACGCCTGCATGAGACCGGCTTATCCAACGTTAACTATAGCCATGATCTAAACGGCACCGTGTTGCGAACGCAAAGC
>NZ_SJOP01000014.1 GCF_004331415.1 Kosakonia quasisacchari | reverse complement strand
CGTGGTGACCACGTATTCATATGAAGCCGAAACCCAGCGGCTGGTGGGTATTAAAACCGAACGCGTGACAACGACAAAAGTGCTGCAGGATTTGCGCTACGAGTACGACCCGGTGGGCAACGTGCTGGTGATTACTAACGATGCCGAGGAGACCCGTTTCTGGCGCAATCAGCAAGTCGTTCCCGAAAACACCTATACCTACGACAGCCTGTACCAGCTGGTCAGCGCCACCGGGCGCGAAATGGCCAGTGCGGCACAGCAGAACAGCAACCGGCCTGATTTCACCTCCTTCGATAACGCCACCTACACGAACTACTCCCGCACATATACCTACGACAACGCCGGTAACCTGACGAAAATTCAGCACAGCGCCCCGGCCTCCGGCAATAACTACACCACCAGCATCACCGTCTCCGACAGCAGCAACCGCGCGGTGCTCAGCACCTTCACCGAAAATCCGGCGGATGTGGAGGCGCTGTTCACCGCCGGCGGCCAGCAGAAACAGTTGCTGCCCGGTCAGTCGCTGGTATGGACGGCGCGACAGGAACTGCAGAAAGTCACGCCCGTCACCCGCAACGGCGAACCCGATGACAGCGAAAGTTACCGCTACGACGCCAGCAGCCAGCGCATCGTGAAAGTGACTTCGCAACTGACCGGCAACAGCACACAGACGAAAAAGGTGATTTATCTGCCGGGTCTGGAGCTGCGCAACAGCACAACCGAAGAATTACAGGTGATAACCGTCGGCGTTGCCGGACGCGCGCAGGTGCGGGTACTGCACTGGGAAAGCGGTCAGCCTGCCGGAATTGCTAATGACCCGATTCGTTACAGCTACGACAACCTTACCGGCAGCAGCGCGCTGGAAGTGGACGGCAGTGGCGAACTTATCAGCCAGGAGGAGTATTACCCGTATGGCGGCACAGCGCTGTTTGCCGCGCGCAGCCAGCTGGAAGCGGATTACAAAACGATTCGTTATTCCGGCAAGGAGCAGGATGCAACGGGGCTCTATTACTACGGTTACCGCTATTATCAGCCATGGGTGGGGCGGTGGCTTTCCGCTGATCCGTCAGGCAGCATAGATGGTATAAACTTGTTCAGAATGGTGCGAAATAACCCTGTCAGATTTTATGATGAGAACGGGTTTGTTGCGGACGATGTTGTCAAAGAGGCTTATTACAATATGCTTACTAAAGGAAGAATGTTCAGCGACTATATTGAGGAAGAACCGGAGGATATTGACGATGCACTTGATATTATAGCCCTTCAATCCGGACGTAATCTTGACAGGGTATTAGCACATTTCAATGAACCTGCCGAAGGCTCACTAGAGTCGGATTTTTTGGAAAAATTTAACTACACACCTTTTAATGTTACACATCATTCGGATAAAGATTTTTCAAGCTTTGACGGAAGCGTGCATTTTTTATCTCGCCATCAGCTTGAGCAACAAGGAATAGAATTTAATGCAGAAAATACTGATGCTTTAGATATAGGCTTGCTGGGAACCACGCATTTTGCTTTTTTTTCTTTAGGTCTAAAGAGTGAGATGGGAAAAGGGAAAAGTCGGTTTGGCAACGTGGGGTATCATATTAGTTATGAAGCACTGGAAGAACATAAAGAATTTTCGCTTTTACAAACTCACGACATCCTTGATCCACTTGAACGAGAAGAGCTTTCCGAAAGGAAAAGAGCATTTTTTACTACCGAAGAAGATTTTGAGGAGTTCAGTTCCAGTTTGGGATGGAACTTTAATGATGACGAAGGAGAAGCTACTGTTGGTTCAATCTATTACGGTAAAGACATGAGTGAAGGGCTCAGGTTAACAGTGGTAAATGATTTTAAAAAACTGGGAGAAGGGACAAGGAAAAAACTTCAAAGTGAAGTCGCCAGTGATATAAACAGCGTGGTGCAGACTTTTTATCGTCCTCAGTTACTTGTTCCCGGAGGGATAAAAATACAAAAACACCACTACAACATCATACATCATTGATCTCGTGAGATACGCGAACATTGTTTCTATCTTAATGATATGAATCGACATTTTATCCTCGTTATGGGCGTGCGCCTGGATTTTATGTAATGAGCTTCTGCTGATCTATATCGTTTGTACACCCATGGAAAGGGCGCCCGGCACATTTCCCGCCAGTACAGGGTTTAGAGGGTGTAAGTCTGGCGGGAAGTAATGAACAGACGGCGTGGCATCACGCTGGCTGGCTCTCTGTTGTCACAGCTCGATCGTCGGTTGCAAAACGTTCCGGACTTCCCATCCAGATTGCCGTCGCAGATCTGGCGCATAGTATTTCAGCCGCGCTAGTTTATCGACTCCCTTGCTTGCCTTCTGCTCTTAGTGGTCATGATGGCCATCAGAACCGCTGTTTTGCTGAAAATAGAATAAAGACAAACATAATGGGAGGGAAAATAACAAGCAGCTTTTCAATCGGATTAAATAATCGGAATGAGCTGATTTTGCGTTTTTTTCTATATATGCTCTAAAAGCTTTTGGGGTGTTGGTTGCCGGGCAAAGTTGATGGAGGCTTCATCTCGTTTCAGCCTTTGGATATTATTTTGTTATTAATGTATTTTATTTCTATAGTGACTGCGTCGCTATTATACTTTTATGTAAATATCATGGTTCTGTTTTATTTTTCTCATTATGGATTTATTCATTTCTCATAGCGTTTTTAAAAAACATCCCGGATAAAAGTAACGCCTGCAACCTATACTTTTCGTGTAACCGAGGGTTGCATTAAGCACAAACGTCTATGAGAAAATGTTAATGAGCACATCCCTTTACAGTAAAAAAAACGTCAGTTGCGGTGCTTGATAACCGAAGCCTAACGGTGCGCGACATTGCGTATCACCGCCATCCGGACACCACCGACGAGCGCATCACCCGCCATCAGTTTGATGTGCGTGGCCAGCCGTCACAAAGCGCTGACCCGCGTCTGTATGCCGCCGGGCTGGCGAACTTCAGTTATCTCCACGACCTTAATGGCACGGTGCTGCGCACGTATCCGAGCCGAAGTCATTTAAAAGGTGTAACGCCGCGGGGATGGCCTGAGGGTGTTACATGGGATACCGTCCCAGGCCTTGGCGCGTTGGGACAAGGGGCTGATGCGTCGATTCATCCTGATGAAACGATTGTTGCGGTAAGCCGGAATGAACAAGGCGCGTGGTCACTTGCGGAGGGGCACAGATCAACAAATTTAGTTTTGCATGAATACGCGCATGCTCTGGATCGCAGTTTTGGCGAAAAGGCTCAGATGGGCGAAACAGGCGCGGGTGATATTGGCGATTTTTTGAGTAGACGACGTAGTTTTGTTTCCGTCTGGGAACAGGATTTAGGACACACCGATCCGACATCTGACGATAATTATTATTGGCAAGGTGGCAGTGAAGCTGGTGCCGAAGAAGCTTTTGCTGAAGGGTTTAGCAATCTCTATTCAGGAACTAATTTTCATAATTGGCCAAATATAAAGACCTATATTTCTCATAAGATGCAGCAACTCTGATGGGCAATTTATAAGCGTCGATGCAAGATGGATTTATTTGACCTGATAAATGGCGTGCAGCGGATAATCTTTAATTACTTACACTGTTTTCCCCCAAGCGGAACGTCCAAAGACGTTCCGCTTGGCATTTTCAGCGAAACAGCGGTTTTTGCGCCACCGGAATAAGCAACTGTGATTGCCACTCCGCCAACATAAGCCGCGCAAGTTGCCCCAGCGCGTTGAAAAACGGGTGCTGTGCGTTATTACCGAACTCGGTAAGAAATCGCCCGCTCCATGGCAGCAGATGCCAGGCCAGTAATTGATCGCAGGCGGTGTGATTGCCTTGCTCCGCCAGCCACGCCGCCATCAGCAGCAAGGTACCGAAGTGATCTTCCGGCTCGTTTTGCCCGGTATCGAACGCGATATTGTTGTCGCGCATCCACTGACGTAGCGCCAGCGTCGAGTCGCCAAACAGTACGCTCTCTTTATCCAGCCATACCGAACCCCACGGTGGTGCGGGCAGCGCCCACGGGCCGATAAACAACCGTTGCCAGGCCTCATTTAGCGGCTCGTCACAAGGTTGCGCGAACGCGTCTGCCAGCGGAATCAGTGCCTCTTCCGGTAATGGCCATTGTTCCAGCCACTCGCGGTTGCGTAGCGCGGCGATGAGCGGCGCGGACGGTTCGCTCTCTGGTGGATAGTAAAACAGCGCGCCCAACACGCGGGCGGTAAAAATAAAGGACTCGCGGGTTGTATCAGTCATGGTTTCTCCCGAAAAGCGCGGGTTTCCCCGCGCACTGTGATTAACCCGCGACGGCAACGCCAACGGTCATATGCAGGCCGTAAAACAGGCCACGGCCAATGATTTCACCGGCGACTACCAGCACAACGCCCGCCAGCAAGCTACTGGCTTTCGGCTGTCTGCGCATCACCAGCGGACAGATCCAGCAACCGAGCCCAAGGACGACCAGCAATAAGCGCACCACCTGCAGCAGGCCATAATCCGGTACCAGCGCGATCGCTTGCTGCACTGAGCTGTGGGTTTCGCCAAGCTGCATGCTCTGCAACATCACCACTGCAACGCTTGTGATAAGTGCCGCAACGCTGATGGTGGCAAAACGCGAGGCTGGAAAGCGCATGCCCGCCAGACGCAGCAGCAACGCCGCCAGCAGCGGCCCACCCGTCAACATGGTGAGGAAAAAGGCGGCGGTGGTGTAGCCGTTATGCCAGGTCGGCACGGTATCAATCTGGTAAACCCGCGTCATCGCCCAGACAAACAGCACCCCCAGCACCATGCTAACAATCAGCCAAGTGCGCCCCAGCGCGGCGGGGAGTTTGCCAAGCCAGGCCAGCAGCCACCAGAAACCGCCGACGGCAAAAAACAGCGAACCAGCGGCAATTTCATTACTCAGTGACGATGCGCCAATACGGTTCAGCGAGTTAAACGCACGCAGCGGTGAACCGAGGTGCATCATCGAGGCGATAAAACCGATGCCCATCAACACCCAGAGCAAAAACTGGCTGCGGACAATCCGCATCTGGCCGATATTGTCGTCTTTGGCGTTCATCCAGACGAAGCCAGTAACAATCAACCCGCCTGCCACGCACTGGCCGAGCACCGTAAACAGAACCAGCGGCCATTCATGCCATCCGTTTCCCATCTCACACCTCCTGCGGGTTTGCCAGATAGCCGGTGGTATCACCCGTCGGGCGGCTGTTGGCGTTTGGTTTAATGACAATATTGGGCTTCGTGAAGTGCGAGGCCGGAAGCGGGGCGATAGCGGAGAGTTCGCCATGCTGCTTACGCAGTTCGTCAATCGGGCCGAAATCGAGCGCGCGTAGCGGGCAGGATTCCACGCAGATTGGCTTTTTACCCTCGGCGACACGCTCATAACAGCCGTCGCATTTCGTCATATGGCCTTTTGCCGCGTTGTATTGCGGCGCGCCGTATGGGCAGGCCATATGGCAGTAGCGGCAGCCGATGCAAACATCTTCGTCCACCACCACAAAACCGTCTTCCCGTTTATGCATCGCACCGCTCGGACAGACTTTGGTGCACGCCGGATCTTCGCAGTGGTTGCAGGAAATCGACAGGTAGTAGGCAAACACGTTTTGCTGCCAGACACCGTTATCTTCTTGCCAGTTCCCGCCGGCGTACTCATACACGCGGCGGAAACTGACGTCCGGGGTTAAGTTTTTATAATCTTTACAGGCCAGTTCGCAGGTTTTGCAACCGGTGCACCGGGCAGAATCGATAAAAAATCCATACTGGGTTGTCATCGGCTACTCCTTAAACCTTTTGAATGTCGACCAGATTGGTGTGCTGCGGGTTGCCTTTTGCCAGTGGCGAAGGGCGGTGCGTGGTCAGCGTGTTCATACAGCCACCGTGATCGACGCGATCGCCGTCCATATTGGCCTGATGCCAGGCCCCCTGGCCCATCGCGCTGACGCCCGGCATGATGCGCGGCGTCACTTTCGCGGCGATACGGACTTCTCCGCGTTCGTTAAAGACGCGCACCATATCGCCCTGTTTGATCCCACGTCGTTCAGCGTCGATCGGGTTGATCCACACCTCCTGGCGACACGCTTCCTGCAGCACATCAATGTTGCCGTAGCTGGAGTGGGTGCGCGCTTTATAGTGAAAACCGAATAATTGCAGCGGGAATTTCTCACGCACAGGATCGTCCCAGCCTTCAAACGTTGAGGCGTAAATCGGCAGCGGGCTAATCACTTCGTCTTTATCCAGCTCCCAACTTTTGGCAATTTCCGCCAGCTTGCTGGAGTAAATTTCAATTTTGCCGGAGGGGGTTTTCAGCGGGTTGGCGATCGGGTCGTCGCGAAATTTTTTATAGGCGACAAAATGGCCGTTCGGATCTTTGCGCTTATAAATGCCCATTGCTTTCAGGGCTTCATAAGAGGGCAGTTGCGGATCTTTGGCGACCATTTTGGCGTACAGGTATTTCAGCCACTCTTCCTGCGTGCGCCCTTCGGTAAATTTCTGGTAGATATCCGGCCCCAGGCGACGAGCGATTTCGCTGGTTATCCAGTAAATCGGTTTACGTTCGAACTTCGGCGCGGTGACGGGCTGGAGGAAAATCAGGTAGCCCATGTTCCCGGCATAATCATTGGGGATGATGTCTTCCTGTTCAACGGTCATCAAATCCGGCAGCAGAATGTCGGCATACATGGCGGATGAGGTCATAAAGTTCTCAATGACCACAATCATTTCGCACTTGCTGTCGTCCTGCAGAATGTCGTGAGTGCGGTTGATGTCACCATGCTGGTTGGTAATGGTGTTACCGGCATAGTTCCAGATGAATTTAATCGGCACATCAAGCTTATCTTTGCCGCGCACGCCGTCGCGTTTGGCGGTCATCTCCGGGCCACGCGCGATGGCATCGGTCCAGGTAAAGCAGGAAATCGAGGTTTTCACCGGATTTTCCGGCATCGGCATCCGTTCAATGGTGATGGTGTAGGTGGATTCGCGCGCGCCGCTGTTACCGCCGTTGATGCCGACATTGCCGGTGAGGATCGGCAACATGGCAATGGCGCGTGAAGTCAGCTCGCCGTTTGCCTGGCGCTGCGGCCCCCAGCCCTGGCAGATATAAGCCGGTTTGGCGCTGCCAATTTCCCGCGCCAGTTTGATGATTTTATCGGCCGGAATACCAGTGATACGCGATGCCCACTGCGGGGTTTTGGCGATACCGTCTTCGCCCTGGCCGAGAATATAGGCTTTGTAATGGCTATTAGCAGGGGCATCCGCAGGCAACGTTTTTTCGTCGTAGCCGACGCAATATTTATCCAGGAACGGTTGATCAACGAGATTTTCGCTAATCAGCACCCACGCCATACCGGCAACCAGCGCAGCGTCGGTGCCAGGACGAATGGGCACCCACTCATCTTCGCGCCCGGCTGCGGTATCGGTATAACGCGGATCGATAACGATCATCCGCGCATTAGAGCGTTCACGTGCCTGCTCAAGGAAATAGGTAATGCCGCCACCGCTCATGCGGGTTTCCGCCGGGTTGTTACCGAACATCACCACCAGTTTGGTGTTTTCGATATCCGAGGTGCTGTTGCCGTCGTTAGCGCCGTAGGTGTAAGGCATCGCACAGGAGATTTGCGCGGTGCTATAGGTGCCGTATTGGTTGAGAAAACCGCCGTACATCGCCATCAAACGGGCAATAATCGAAGCGGAAGGGGAAGAACGGGTAATGTTGCCGCCGACAATACCGGAGGAGTAATTAATGTATACCGCTTCGTTGCCATATTTTTGCACCACGCCTTTCAAACTGTTGGCGATGGTATCCAGCGCTTCATCCCAGCTTATACGTTCAAACTTACCTTCGCCGCGTTTACCGACGCGTTTCATCGGGTAGTTCAGGCGATCCGGGTGATTAATACGGCGGCGAATAGAACGCCCGCGCAGGCAGGCGCGAACCTGGTGATTGCCGTAGATATCGTCACCGGTATTATCGGTTTCGACCCAGTAGACTTCATCGTCACGGACATGCAAACGCAGCGCGCAGCGGCTACCGCAGTTGACCGAGCAGGCTCCCCACACCACTTTGTCTGGCGCGGGTTGCATTGCTTGTTGCACGGCGGCGGCGGCAGATCGCATGCCAAAGGGCAGAGAAAAACTCCCGGCGGCCAGCGCAAGCGACCCTAAAGCAGTGGATTTCACCAACGTTCGTCGGCTGATCCCTCCCTGGTGTTCAGTATCGGACATAGCTCACTCCATTATTATTTATAATAAAAAGAAATTACCTGGCGTATTAAAAGCAGGCTAATGAAGTGAACATGTTAATCATTAGGAAGTAGAAGAATCTTAAGCGTGATCAAAGGGAAGGGAATCCCCCTGAAATTAAGGGGGATTTGATTTACTGCGTGCCAGCGCCTTCTTCGCTCTGGGAAGCAGCGCCGCTGTTGCGGGTGTAGAGAATTTTGTAGGTGTCATTGGCGCAATGACCGACGACCTGCGAACCTGCCTGGTCAGCCTGATCATTAGGCACGATGGTCAGCGTAAATCCCGTTTCCGGGACGCCATTATTAATAATACGTTGCTGAATATCGGTTTTAACCCGTTCACATGAATCCGGCGCGGCGAACGCCGGTAGAGAACTCACCAGCAGTAATGCGCAAAGCCAACGTGAATAGTGCATCCTCGTCTCCTTCTGTTTTGTCTGCTCTAAGCTTAGCATCTGAGATGCCCACAAAAGGTAAATATCTGAATCATCTGAATAAGCCGTTATCGTTATTTTAATAACTCCACCTCTGGCGGAAAATAGACCGGTACGGCGGCGCACAGAAATTCGCCGAGATGATCGATATTCTTTTTGCGCGGCGAATCTTTTGGCCATACCAGCCAGTAACTGTCGCCAGTGTTAATTGCTTTTGGGAAGGGGAGCGTGAGCAGATTTTGCGCCAGCGCGGGCAGGCTGAGCAGCAGATCGCCGACCGCCACGCCATGACCACCGATTGCCGCCTGGTAGGCTTGTTCCAGCGTGTCAAAAACCGCGCCGCCGCCAAGAGCGAGTGTGGGAAATAAACCGCTTCCTGCCTGCCAGCGCCGCCAGTCGCGGCGATCGCGTGAAGGGTGAATCAAGGCGCAACTGGCCAGTTCGCGCTGCGCCAACGCTTTAAGCGCCGGGGCACAGAGCGGGATCAACCACTCATCAAATAAACGCAGGCTTTGCGTGTACTCACCAAAGTGGCCGTTGCCCAGCAGGATGGCGCAATCGAAAGGCTCTGTGCGGAAATCGACGGTGTCGATATCCATCCATACGCTGCTGATCTCCACCTGTGGCGTACTGTGTTGCTGGCGAAAGGCGCTCAACACGTTTAATAACCAGCGCATTGTCAGCGTCGACGGGGCTTTGAGCCGCAGTTGATGCTGGTGGCTGCGCAGTGTCTGGCAGGCATTTTCCAGTTGCAAAAAACCGTCCTGTAAACGAACGGCCAACTGGCTTCCTGCCTCGGTAAGCCAAATTTTTGGGCCATGGCGTTGAAACAAACGACATCCAAACCACTCCTCAAGCGTACGGATATGGCGGCTGACTGCCCCGGGCGTGACATTGAGAAAAAGGGCCGCCTGGCTAAATGATGCCATTTGCGCGGCAACGGTAAATGCCCGTAATGCGTAAAGTGGTGGCAGGTTTTGATTCATCTGTTCGTTATCCATTGTGAGTTTTTTGCATAGCGAACGGCAGTTTAACTCGTTTTTCAGCCCAGCGCTTTCTGGTGATACTCCGTTAATACGTAAAAGGAGTGAGATGATGGGTTCAATTAATGTGGTGCTGCTGGGAACATACATTGGTGTGGTACTAACCTTGCTGGTAACGCCCGGGCCGGTGGTGGCGCTGGTGTGCGCGGCAGCGGCGCGGGGCAACCACGCGCGTGCGTTTTTAACGCTGGCAGGCACTAATCTGGCCTCGTTGGCGCTTATTGCGTTGGCGGGGTTAACGCTGGCAGGCGTTGTTACGCTTTCGTCCAGGCTACTAAATCTGGTAGGACTGGCCGGTTCGCTCTTTATTGCGATTACTGCGGTGCAAGCATTGCACGCTTTGCGGCGAGAAAAAGGCAAAAAAATTTCCCAAAATGGCGGGCAAGGCGGGTTTGTTGTGGGCTTTATGACAGCCATCGCGAACCCGAAGGATATTCTGTTTTTTATCGCTTTTTTCCCGCAGTTTACCGGCATTACCGGCGAGTTTTCCGCCAGTATCACGCTCCTTACTGCTATCTGGGTGGTGCTGGATTTTAGTGTTTTAACGCTCTATATCCTGGCTGTAAAACGTTGGCTACCGACGAAACAGAGTGGGCGTTTTGCTACCTTCTCGTCATTGATTTTATTGCTGATAGGCGTGAGTGGCGCTGGCTATTCGCTGCTGTTAATCGTCAATAGCCAGGCATAACCACAAAGAAGTCATTGCCCTAAGTTATAAAGCTTTTGCTAATATAAGCGCATTACAAAAGAAAAATGTGGTGAACCCATTGAAAAAACAGCTGTTACTTATCTCTCTGGCAGTGGCGCTTGCCGGATGTGATAAGCCGAAGGGACCTGTTTCATTCACGCCAGAAATGGCTAGCTTCTCGAATGAATTCGATTTTGATCCGTTGCGTGGCCCGGTTAAAGATTTTAGCCAGACGTTGCTTAACGACAAAGGTGAAGTCACGAAACGCGTTACCGGAACGATGTCGAAAGAGGGATGTTTCGATACGCTTGAACTGCACGATCTGGAAAACAACAGCGGCGTGTCGTTGGTGCTGGATGCTAACTACTATGTCGAGGCGGAATCGCAGGAAAAACGTCTGCGTTTACAGGGCAAATGCCAACTGGCGGAGTTCCCCTCAGCAGGCGTAACCTGGGACACCGACGATAACGGATTTGTGGTTCGCGCAACAGGCAAGGAGATAGAGGTCAAATACCGCTATGACGATGAAGGGTATCCGCTGGGGAAAACCACGGCATCGAAAGACGCGACGTTGTCTGTTGTGTCTACGCCTTCGAAAGATAAGCGCAAAAAGCTCGATTACACCTCTGTCAGCACGCTGAACGATAAGCCGCTGGGCAATGTGAAACAGGCCTGTGAATACGACAGCCATGATAACCCGGTGAGTTGCAGCCTGGAGATTGTGGACGAAAGTGTTACGCCACAGGTGACGCACAAATACAGCATCAAAAACACCATCGAGTATTATTGATGCCGCTGACCACCGTGCTTTATTGCGCGGTGGGTTTCAGTAGTGTCGGGCCGCTTGTTTTGTGGTTTTCAAGGTACTGCTGCTGGAAAATACACATGCGAATGGTGTTGCGGTACTCACCGTTAATAAAGAACTCATGGATCAATTCGCCTTCGACCATAAATCCCAGCTTGCGGTAAATGTGAATCGCTTTTTCGTTCTCTTTATCAACAATCAGATAGAGCTTGTACAGATTGAGTACCGTAAAGCCGTAATCCATCGCCAGCTTCGCCGCTTTTGATGCCAGCCCTTTGCCCTGAAATTCCGGGGAGATGATTATCTGAAACTCTGCACGGCGGTGAACATGGTTGATCTCCACCAGTTCCACTAACCCGGCTTTTTCGCCATCGCACTCGACCACAAAACGGCGTTCGCTTTGATTGTGAATATGCTTGTCATACAGGTCAGAAAGTTCAACAAAGGCTTCGTAGGGTTCTTCAAACCAGTAACGCATGACGCTGGCGTTATTATCCAACTGATGAACGAAGCGTAAATCCTCACGCTCGAGCGGGCGCAGGCGGACGGTATAAGCGTCACTCATGAAAAATCCTTTTATTTAAACCGGAAGTCGGGCGCAGTGCGCGCCCGGAGTGGTTAGCGAATTTGCTGTCCGGTGCGACGATCCAGACAACGCAAGGTGTTGGGTTCCCAGTAGGCGTTGAGGTTGCTGCTTTTCTGGCATTTGTCCTGCGCATCAAACGCGACATCGGTCTTATCCCACTCTTTTTCCACGCGTTTGTTCACTTTGTTGCGCAGGCTGCGGGTGTCATTCCATTGCTCTTTTTCCATCGCTGCGGATTGGCGGCTTTGCGCGTTATCGCCAGATTCAATCACCAGACGGTTGGTTTCGGCCAGTGCGGAGGTGGTGTACACGATGGCACCCAGCGTCAGCATTGCGGTGAGGCACAGGCGTTTGCTAAGTGTTTTAGTCATTGCGATTTCCTTAATTGGGGGAGAAATAAGATGCCCATATGACTCTATTCTATGCGATCTCAGCCACACGGGATAGCCAGCCGGGACTCACTCTCAGAGCATTATCAGGTATGATAGTTCAACCAAGTTTGAATCAACGTGCCTCTGATGCTGAAAACAACACTCCTGTTCTTTGCCACTGCGCTGTGTGAAATCGTCGGTTGCTTTTTGCCCTGGCTGTGGCTAAAACGCGGCGCCACGCCACTGTTACTTATTCCCGCGGCGTTCGCACTCGCAATGTTCGTCTGGTTGTTAACATTGCATCCGGCGGCGAGTGGGCGCGTTTATGCGGCTTACGGCGGCGTGTATGTTTGCACCGCGTTGATTTGGCTACGTGTGGTCGATGGTGTCAAACTCAGTGTTTATGACTGGCTCGGGGCGCTCATCGCCATGTGCGGAATGTTGATTATCGTTGCTGGCTGGGGACGCGCGTGATGTACGCCGTTTTCGACACTCGGCGTGTTCTCATACGCCATTTTCTCTTGCGATAATTTCGCTCTGTTAGCACGGTTTGATTAACCACCGAGGCGGTATTCGGCTCGCAAACTACTTTAGGCGCAGGTGATTCTCAAGAGGTAGGGCGCGGCTACAGATTTTGGCCCAGTGGGATTTTCTGCATGTGACCGCTTCAGAAAGCGGGTAATCATGAAGTTCATCGCTAGCTAACTGATTGATTTACCCTTCGAACTTTTCATGCGCGTTGCTCGTGAACGCGGTTGTACTATTTTTTAAAACGTCTCTTCCCTCGCCGCCACACAGCCTGCGCAATCGCGTCAACTCAGCTCATTCATGCTGAATCCATTTATTGCTTTAACCGCAAAGGTCAGTGGGAGTGTTTTTGAAATATTTGGTTACCATTCTAGTTAGTGTAGTCCGCAAATCCTGTCGCAAATCATAGTCTGGTTTACGCCAGTCCGTAATCTATTGAACCACTGTTTCACTTAATAAGATGAGTCTCACCATGGAAAACAGGCTATTAACGGCGAAAGCCACGTTACCCAAGTATGATCGTAACAAACTGGTTGCGCGTATTGTGCACCTTGGTTTTGGCGCGTTTCACCGCGCGCATCAGTCAGTTTATGCCGATATTCTTGCCGCAGAGCATGACAGTGACTGGGGCTATTGCGAGGTCAATTTGATTGGCGGTGAGCAGCAAATTGCCGATCTCAAGCAGCAGGATAACCTCTATACCGTGGCGGAAATGTCTGCCGATGCGTGGACTGCGCGCGTGGTCGGCGTAGCAAAACGCGCGTTGCACGCACAAGTGGATGGCCTGGAAACCGTGCTCGCTGCCATGTGTGAACCGCAGGTTGCCATTGTTTCGCTGACCATCACCGAGAAAGGCTATTGCCACTCTCCGGCGACCGGCAAACTGATGCTCGATCATCCGTTAATTGTCGGCGACCTGCAAAACCCGCAGCAGCCAAAATCGGCCGCGGGCGTGGTAGTGGAAGCGTTGGCGCGCCGTAAAGCCGCCGGGTTACCGGCGTTTAGCGTGATGTCCTGCGACAACATGCCGGAAAACGGCCATGTCACCCGTAATGTGGTCTGCGCTTACGCGCGAGCGGTGAGCGCAGAATTGGGCGACTGGATTGAGGCCAATGTGACGTTTCCGTCAACCATGGTCGACAGAATAGTTCCGGCTGTGACGGCCGAAACGCTGGATAAAATCGAGCAACTGACCGGTGTGCGCGATCCCGCAGGCGTGGCCTGTGAGCCGTTCCGCCAGTGGGTGATTGAAGATAATTTCGTGGCGGGTCGTCCGGCATGGGAGAAAGCAGGTGCCGAGCTGGTGGTGGATGTCGTGCCGTTCGAAGAGATGAAACTGCGCATGCTTAACGGCAGCCACTCCTTCCTGGCGTATTTGGGTTATCTGGCGGGTTATCAGCACATTAACGAGTGCATGGAAGACGAGAATTACCGCCGCGCAGCGCATGCGTTGATGTTAAAAGAGCAAGCGCCAACGCTTAAAGTTCAGGGTGTGGATCTGGCGCATTACGCCGACCTGCTGATCGCGCGTTACAGCAATACCGCGTTGCGTCACCGCACCTGGCAGATTGCCATGGACGGTAGCCAGAAACTGCCACAGCGTATGCTGGATTCTGTGCGCTGGCATTTAGTTCATCAGCGTGATTTCTCCCTGCTGGCGTTGGGAATTGCTGGCTGGATGCGCTATGTCGGCGGCGTCGACGAGCAGGGGCAAGCGATCGAGGTGTGCGATCCGCTGCTGGCGGTGATTCAGAACGCGGTTAATAGCAGCGCGGAAGGCGAAGCGCGTGTGCAAGCACTGCTGGCGATTGAGGCGATTTTTGGCAATGAATTGCCGAAAGACGCGACTTTTGTCGCTCAGGTGAAAAAAGCCTATCTGACATTGCTTGAGAAAGGCGCGAAAGCCACGGTGGCACAGTACGCTGTAGCACTTTAACTGCGAATCTTTAACTCAATACTGAAACAGTGAATGCCGCCGCGGCGGCATTCTTTTTTAACAAATTAGTGCAAGCCAAGACGAATCAGTTCAACCGGTTCGAATTTACCTTCGCAACCTTCTACTTCCACTGTTTTGCTACGGCGCAGTTGCGCAGGGTTTAGCCCCTCGGCGTGAATAGCGACGATTTTGCCGGTGCGGCCAGTGCCATTAATCATCACGCGCGTCCCGGTGGTGATAGCGTTACGGTTACGATCATACGTCATCATGGTAGTTTCTCCTTATTGAAATCCGTAAAACGAAACGGGGCAGAAGATGTCCCTGAAATGGACGCCTTATAAATACGCCCCTGAGCCGATGAGTTTTTGTTTTTGATCAAAGTCACACTTTTTTGCGCGAAAAAATGTGACCTGGCGGAGATAAGAAGGGAGAAACGTTATTCTTCGCTGAACCAGTCGCGATTTTCCTGGCGGATGGTCTTCACTGACTCGCTAATTTCCTGCAAATGCAGCGTCATAGCACGATCAACGGCGTCAGCATCGCGTTTTTCCAGCGCGGCGAAAATATCCATATGCTGGCGCAGCAGCATCTCCGGCGGCGAAACATGATCAAGGCTCATATAGCGCACGCGGTCGATGGTAGCCTTGATGTTTTCGATAGTGTCCCACGCCAGTTGGCAGTCGGCGATCAGTGCCAGTTTGTGGTGAAAGTTATCGTCCAGCTCGAAAAAGTCATTCAGTTGCTTACGCTCAATAGCGGTACGCTGCTGATTAAGATTTTGCTCCAACTGGTAACAGGCGCTGTCGTCAATCATCGACGCAGCGCGGCGGGCGACGGCACATTCAATGGCCTGGCGAACAAAGCAGCCATTACGTACCTGCGTCATGGAGATTTTATTGACGTAGCTACCGCGCTGCGGGCGGATTTGGATCAGCCCGTTTTCTGCAAGCTTAATAAAGGCTTCGCGTACTGGCTGGCGTGAAACGTCAAACCGCACCGACACCTCTTTTTCGGACAGCGGCGTGCCCGGTGGGATCAGGCAATGGACGATGTCCCGCCGTAAAATGCGGTAGATTTGTTGATTGACGGGTTGTGTAGGGTTGAGTTGCGTTTCAGCGGCCATTCGCTCTTACTTTTTAAAGGGTTAACCTGTCTACCATACCATTAATTTGGCGTGCATCCCATACCCGGCCCGCAGGCCGGGCGGGAGAATTACCCTTCGCGGTGTACGCTAAGACCGGCATATGTCTGGCTTACAGGCATCATTTCAAGGGTGTTGATATTGACATGCTTCGGCAGTGTGGCAACCCACCACACCGCTTCGGTAACGTCTTCTGGCGTCAGTGCAGTGGTGTTCTCGTAAGTTTTCCCGGCTTTCGCGTCATCGCCTTTAAAGCGCACATTCGAAAATTCGGTGCCGCCCACCAGCCCTGGCTCGATATTGGTCACGCGCACGGCGGTGCCGCTGAGGTCGGTACGCAAGTTCAGGCTGAATTGCCGCACAAAGGCTTTGCTCGCGCCGTAGACGTTACCGCCTGCATAGGGCCAGTTCCCCGCAGTGGAACCGATGTTGATCACGTGGCCGCGATTACGCTCAACCATGCCCGGCAGCACCGCGCGCGTCATATACACCAGGCCTTTATTGTTGGTGTCGATCATGGTTTCCCAGTCGTCGACATTCGCTTTATGTGCTGGCTCCAGACCTAACGCCAGGCCTGCGTTGTTAACCAGTACATCTATATTGCGCCACGCGGCGGGCAGGGCAGAGATAAACTCGTCAATCGCCGCGCGGTTACGGACATCCAACTGTGCGGTATAGAGGTTATCGCCCAGTTCGTCCTTCAGTTCCTGCAAACGCTCCTGACGGCGGCCTGTGGCAATCACTTTATGGCCGTTCTGAATAAAACGGCGTGTAATACCTTCGCCAAAACCCGCAGTTGCCCCGGTAACCAGAATAATCATCTCACTGTTCCTCAACGCTTTTTGTGGTGTCGCGACATAGCATGCACCGCTTTATAGCGGTAACACAACTTATCCCGCATACAGTGTGGCAAAAAACGCAGGCTAATGCGCGAAAGCAGAGAAATGATTGCGATGCGCGCGGCGGATGCCTACTCTGAGATGAATTACCGCATTCAGGAGCGAAATATGTCGGTCACTAATCCTTTCTTTTCTGCCAGCACATTGCCTTACCAGTCTCCGCCTTTCGATACGATTACCCAGGAGCACTACCGCCCAGCGTTTGATGAAGGCATTCGGCAAAAACGCGTTGAAATCGCCGCTATCACACAAAACCCGGCGCCAGCGGATTTCGACAACACCCTGCTGGCGCTGGAACGCAGCGGCGCGCTTCTCACGTATGTCACCAGCGTCTTTTTTGCCATGACATCAGCCCATACCAATGACTTTTTACAGCAGTTGGACGAGGCGTTTTCTACCGAGCTGGCTGAGCTGGCGAACGATATTTATCTCGACGACGCCCTGTTTGCCCGCGTGGAAGCGGTATGGAAGCAGCGCGACGTGCTGTCTCTGGACGCAGAATCCTTGCGTCTGGTGGAAACCACCTATCAACGCTTTGTGCTGGCGGGCGCAACACTGAGTGTGCAGGACAAAACCACGCTGAAAGCGTTGAACACCGAATCAGCCACCCTGACGAGCCAGTTTAACCAGCGGCTGTTGGCGGCGGACAAAGCCGGCGGGCTGGTGGTGGATTATGCCCATCAGCTTGATGGTTTGAGTGCAGAAGAGATTGCCATTGCTGCCGAGGCAGCAAAAGCCAAAAGGCTGGAAAACCGTTGGTTGTTGTCATTGTTGAATACCACCCAGCAACCGGCGCTGGCGGCTTTGCGCGATCGCCAGACGCGTGAAAATCTGTTTAACGCGAGCTGGCTGCGAACGCAAAAGGGGGATGCCAACGACACCCGCGCTATTGTGTTACGCCTTGTGCAATTACGCGCTAAGCAAGCGAAACTCCTTGGGTTTGCCGATTTTGCCAGCTGGAAGATTGCCGATCAGATGGCGGCAACGCCGCAGGCTGCGCTGGACTTTATGCGTAATATCGCGCCCGCCGCGCGTGCCCGTGCCGAGCGAGAGCTGGCCGATATCCAGCAGGTCATCGATACGCAGCAGGGCGGTTTTACCGCGCAAGCCTGGGATTGGGCGTTTTATGCCGAGCAGGTGCGTTTGGCGAAGTATTCGCTGGATGAATCACAAATCAAACCGTACTTTGCGCTCAATACCGTACTTACCGACGGTGTTTTCTGGGCCGCGAGCGAGCTGTTTGGCCTTCGCTTTACTGAACGGTTTGATATTCCTGTCTATCACCCGGATGTTCGCGTATGGGAAATTTTTGACGCGGATGGTGCCGGGTTAGCGTTGTTCTACGGTGATTTTTTCGCTCGCGACTCAAAAAGCGGTGGTGCGTGGATGGGCAACTTCGTCGAGCAGTCCACGCTCAACGGCACACAACCGGTGATTTACAACGTCTGTAATTACCAGAAACCTGCGGCCGGTCAGGTGGCGTTGCTTTCCTGGGACGACGTCATCACTTTGTTCCATGAATTTGGTCACACCCTGCATGGGCTGTTCGCCAGCCAGCGCTACGCCAGCCTCTCCGGCACCAATACGCCGCGTGATTTTGTCGAGTTCCCGTCGCAAATCAATGAGCACTGGGCCAGCCAACTGCAGGTGTTTACGCGCTATGCCCGTCATCATCAGAGCGGTGAGGCGATGCCGGACGCACTGCGCGAGAAAATGTTACGCGCCACGCAGTTTAATAAAGGTTACGACATGACCGAACTGTTGAGCGCCGCGCTGCTGGATATGAACTGGCATGCGCTGGCAGACGGCGAGAACGTAAGCGATGTGGAGAGCTTTGAGGCGCAAGCGCTGCGCAAAGAGCATCTCGATTTGGCCGCGGTTCCGCCGCGTTATCGCAGCAGTTATTTTGCCCATATTTTCGGCGGCGGTTATGCGGCGGGCTATTACGCTTATCTGTGGACGCAAATGCTGGCAGACGATGGCTACCAGTGGTTTGTGGAGCAGGGCGGTTTAACGCGTGAAAACGGGCAGAAATTCCGCGAGGCGATTTTGTCGCGTGGCAACAGCGAAGATCTGGCGGCGCTTTACCGCCAGTGGCGTGGTCACGATCCTGAGATAGAACCGATGCTAAAAAACCGGGGATTGAGTGAATAGCGCGAGAAAATTGCTTTAAAAACTTACATAACCCGCTGGAGCATTGACCTGAATATGCCCGGCAAATAACGTGGACGTGGTGATGAATCCCCCTGCGCGGAGGGGCTACCAGTCATACCTTTTTGGGGTGAAAGCGGGTTCTGCGGGCTGGAGCAGGCTCACCGGGAGGCACCCGGCATCACCGTAATCTGCATCGCCAGAGGCTTTTTTTTCTTAAAGGCCTCTGGCGTTTTTCTTAAATCACCACGGCTCAAATCCCTGTTTTTACCCATTTCATTTATTAAATTGTGGGCGAGTTCACACTTCCTGGCGTAGCGTTATCCTTCTCATTAAGCCAAATTAAAGAACCTGATTTTACAGCTTAACATTCTGTGGCATTACGCAGGCATTGAGAAAGTGGCTGTGCTAATGTCGAGTGCTATTTAAGCAACTGAGGTAACCGACATGACCAAAAATGTAGTGGTAATACGCGCCGGTGGTAAGGTTGAAAACGTGACCGTGGAAGATAATGCAAAATCGGTCACGTTTAAAAATGAGCAAAGCTCTTTTCTGGAAATCCCAATTGAACCCTGGGAACTGGACGGAGAAACCTTCCTCGTTGCCCGATTTTCTGACCTGGTCAGCCAGCAGGAAACTGAACAAGCCATCCGGAAATTCTACTGATCAACAACCGCCTGTGGGCGGTTTTTTTATGCAGTTCGCGGAGGTGTAAATGGCAAATGAACGTGAAGTCTCAGAGGCCGCGACGAAAACGGTCAGCACACAGGATAGCGCCTTATCGCATCTGGTCTCCTGCGCTAATCTTGGCGCAGGTATGGTGGTGACGTTGGTTGTCGGCGGCCAGGTGGTGGCGGGTGAACTCGTTTCCGGGCAGGAATATGCGTTATATACCGCGAAATCTATTCGATCTATTCAGGGGGATGATGCGTCGCTGAAAAATTCCATCGCGCTTTTCTTTGATGATCTGGCTAATGATTATCGCGTTGAAGAAGGTCACGATATTCCGCTTAATTATTTACATATTAAAGATCCGTCGTGGATGACGGGAAATGGCGGTTGGACGAGCGTAAAAGGGACAATATTACGCGTTCATATTGCTAAAGTGAG
Source organism: Kosakonia quasisacchari (assembly GCF_004331415.1). Classification (GTDB taxonomy): domain Bacteria; phylum Pseudomonadota; class Gammaproteobacteria; order Enterobacterales; family Enterobacteriaceae; genus Kosakonia; species Kosakonia quasisacchari. Next base: position 101,581 of record NZ_SJOP01000014.1, on the reverse strand, counting down.
CGGCTTTTCTTTAGGGAAAGCGAAAAATGCCTGAATTAAGGTAATTAAAAGGGCCTCAAATGAGGCCCTTCCTATAACACTTGTTTTGGCCACCGCCTTCTTCGGAGTACGGGTATACAGGATCTGGCTGTAAGTCTTGCGCCACAAACCGAGCAAATGGCCCCATGAGGCATGCGTTGACCCGGGCAGAATGTGGTAAATAAAAACTTTTGGCTGCTGCAAACCGGGCATTTAAATTTGATATTGGGGATAACCCCTCCGGCCTGTGAAATGGAGATCCGACGTTATCACAAACTTTATACGTCGAAAGATATATCTTCTGTAATTTCAATAGCAAAAGAGAATTTTCAGCAGAAAAACGTTTCGATGAAACCCGTTTCAGCTGTGAAGCGAGCGGGCGGCGTTCTCCGCTTGTTTAGGTTTTATTGAGGAAAGCAGTGCTAGATTGGTTAGCAGTCCGTTAACCTGCCGTTTGAGTTAGCGCGTAGAACAATAGCAATCTATCCATGCAAGCATTGACCGCCTTTTAAGGGCGGTTTTTTTTGCCTGTTTGTCCTGGACGTACAAAAAGAAATGGCCCCTTACGTTTTTTCGCAAGGGGCCATATCGGCGGGGGATTATCAGCGATCATCAATCATCCCATTTGTGGCTGAAATAAGCAGCAAGGAACCCGGAAAAAAGGATAACGCCCAGTACTGCGATAAAAACATGCATATTTGCCATTGTGTTAACTCTCCCTTTAATTAACCAATTTGCCTCTCTAACCTTAATTGGTGGCTGCGATGGAGAAATAATAGCCAGGTAAATATTAATAAAAGATGAACCGTGTTAATTATTTCGCGATAACGGTAAATTTTTTGCGGTAGGCCGCCGGAGATATTCCACGCTGCTGCTGAAAATGGTGGCGCAGTGAAGCCGCAGTGGCGAATCCACTGTGCCCGGCAATCAGCTCAATGCTCATTCGTGAGTGAATCAGTAAATCCTCAGCCCGGCGTAATCGTTCCTGCAAAATCCAGCGTGCGGGAGTGGTTCCGGTTGATTCTTCGAAACGGCGCAAAAATGTACGCGGGCTCATACCCGTTTGTTTCGCCAGCGACGCCACCGTGTGGTTGCCTGCTAAGTGTTGATGAAGGAAATCGAACAACTGTCCCAACTGGCGACTCTCACGCGTGCGGGCAACCGGGCGCTGAAGCTGCTGGGTTTGTGAGCCATCCCGGTGCGGCTGCACCACCAGCCGCCGGGCGACATTATTAGCGACGTCAATACCAAAATCTTCGCGCACGATGTGCAGGCACAAATCAATCCCTGCTGCGCTGCCCGCCGAAGTCATCACATTCCCTTCATCGTAATAGAGTGCGTCATCCAGCACGATAATTGCCGGATAGGCTTCCCGTAGTATGTCCGTATAGCGCCAGTGCGTTGTCGCTTTGCGTCCGTTAAGCAAACCGGCTGCGGCCAGTACAAACACCCCGGAACAGATGGAGATCACGCGGCAGCCGCGCTGCCAGGCATTGTACAGCGCGTTGCATAATGCGGGCGGTACGGGCATCTGCGCGCCGCGCCAGCCGGGAACTACAATGGTATCTGCGTTGTTGAGTAGCTCCAGCCCGCCTTCCGCCATCACACGGATACCGCCCGTCGCCCGTAATTCACCTTCATCCACTGCGGCAACGGTAAAGGTGTACCAGTTATCGCCAAGCTCCGGGCGCGGTAAACCGAAGATCTCAATGGCGACGCCAAATTCAAAAGTACACAGCCCATCATAAGCAAGCGCGACCACACGATGGCGGACAGGAGCATGTCGTGAAGTTGTCATTATCCTGGTGTTATCTGGCATAGAAGGGGGCAGCGAGGTTGTCCTGTGTTAGTTAGATTAGTGTTAACACAAACAAGGAGAAAAGACGATGAGCTACGTAAGCAATATCCCCGCTGCATCGCCGGAAGAGGCCGCCAGCCATTTCCAGCACCGCCTGAGCGTAGAAACCGACTGCGCCGATGTCCATCACGCTATTACCCATCACGAGCAGGATTTTGTGTTATTGCATGTGGTCGGCAGTGCGCAGAGTTTTGCCCGCCGTCACCTGCCGGGGGCGGTGCATTTGCCACATAGCATGATGACCGCAGAACGCATGGCCCGCTGGCCTGCGGATACGCTGTTTGTGGTCTATTGCGCTGGACCACACTGCAATGGTGCCGATCGCGCTGCGCTGAAACTGGCGCGCCTGGGGCTGGCGGTTAAAATCATGATTGGTGGCATCACCGGCTGGGAAGATGAAGGTTTTACTTTTGCCAGCGGCGAAAGCGAAGCGGACTTCTGATCCTTGTATTCATCTTTCACGGTGACATGTTGAATTTTTCTCATGTGCCGTGAAATTTTCTCGGTTGCTGTTTTTCCTGCCCTATGACATTTTGTTTGGATGTTTAGCCGTCCAGACGTCTAAAAATTCAAATAATGAATTATCACGTCTGGAAATCATTTCCCGGCGCAGAGGAGATTAATATGCAGCGACATCAGGCCCCATTCCGTGCAGACGTAGTCGGCAGTTTCTTGCGTCCGGACGCCATCAAGCAGGCGCGTCAGCAGTTTGCACAGGGTGAAATCAGCGCTCAGCAATTGCGCAGCGTTGAAAATGACGCGATTCGCCAGGTGGTTGAGCAACAATGTGCTTGCGGTTTGCATGTCGTTACCGACGGCGAGTTCCGTCGTGCATGGTGGCATTTTGATTTCTTCGACGGTCTCGAAGGCGTGGAACGCTACGACTCCGATAAAGGTATTCAGTTTAACGGTGTACAAACCAAAGCCCACGGCGTGCGCGTCACCGGTAAATTACGCTTTGGCGATCACCCAATGCTGGAAGATTTTCGCTATCTGAAAAGCATCAGCGGCACCGCGCAGCCTAAGATGACCATTCCCAGCCCAAGCGTGCTGCATTTTCGCGGTGGGCGTAAAGATATCGACGTCACGGTTTATCCGCAGCTTGATGCCTACTTTGACGATCTGGCGACCACCTGGCACGATGCGATCCACGCGTTCTATGCCGCAGGCTGCCGCTATCTGCAACTGGATGATACGGTTTGGGCTTATCTCTGCTCCGACGACCAGCGCCGACAGATCCACGAACGTGGCGACGATCCCGATGAACTGGCGCGCATTTATGCTCGCGTGATTAACAAGGCGCTGGAAGATAAACCGGACGATTTAACCATCGGTCTGCATGTATGCCGCGGTAATTTCCGTTCCACCTGGATCTCCGAAGGTGGTTACGAGCCCGTCGCGGAAGTGCTGTTCGGTAGCGTGAACGTTGATGCGTTCTTCCTCGAATATGACAACGACCGTTCCGGCGATTTCGCGCCATTGCGTTTTGTCCGACCGGGCAAACAGCAGGTAGTGCTGGGGCTTATCACCACTAAAAATGGCGAACTGGAAAACCCGGAAGGGGTAAAAGCGCGTATTCAGGAAGCGGCGACGTTTGTTGATATCAACCAGCTTTGCCTCAGCCCACAGTGCGGCTTTGCTTCCACCGAAGAGGGCAACACGATCACGCCTGCTCAGCAATGGGACAAAGTGCGGCTGGTAACGAAAATCGCCGAACAGGTATGGTAAATAAAAACGGCGCACTGAGCGCCGTTTTTTTATTATTGCGCCTGCAACCTGCCAAGGGGCCGAGCCTGCATCCCTTTGAGCATCATCAGCCACGCCACAACAATGGTCACCATCAGGATGATAAACAGTGATGCGGCGGGCAGTGTGGTCAGGATAACCCCGGTAAGTAACGGGTTCATTGCCGCGCCCAGCCAGCCCAACGCCTGCGCCGAAAAGTAGGTCGCTTTCATTCCCGACGGCGCGATGTTATCGATCAGCATGTATTCACCGGGGGCGTAGATCACTTCTCCCAGCGTAAACACTGCGGCGGAAAGCCCCCAAAGCCACAAGTTATCGCCGGATAACATAAAACCGATAAGGCCAATAACGAAGCTGAAGGTGCCAATTGCCATCGCCGGGCGCAGGTTGGAGGCCGTCAGTTTGCGACCAACGGCGTACTGCAACGTGACCACAATCGCGGCGTTGACCGGCAGCACGACGGCCACCACACGTTCGGCAAACTCGCTGCTGGCGACCGTCATCACATATTGTGACAGGCAGGAAGCAAACGAACCGGCGACAAACGACGCGAGAAAATTCGATAAGGTAAACCAACCGAGCGCTTTATCTTTCAGCAAGACGGAGGGATTCCACGCAACCGGGCTATCGAGGCTTTCACCAACCACGACGCGGCGAACAAACAGCTGAATAAAGACCAGCGGAAAGGCGGCACAGATAGCCGCCAGCCAGAACGGCAAGTTAATGCTCTGCATTACCAATAATGTGCCGAGCGGCGGACCGACGGTCCAGCCGACATTGAGCACGGTGTAGTTGAGCGAGAAAATTTTCGCTTTCGCTGTGGGCGCCAACGTATCGGCAAAGTAAGCCTTCAGTACGGTGGAAAACACGGAGTAAGCGCAGTTAATCAGGGCAAAAAACAGCACCACCAATCCGGCATGGTGTGACAGCGGGATTGCGGCGAAACCGGCAATAAAGGCGACAATCGCCAGCAACATATAGCGCTTTTTATCGAATTTATCTGCCAGCATGCCGAAGCCGAGGCTGAACACTACGCCGATAGTGAGCGCGATAGACATCGCATAACCGACCTGATCGACCGCCATCCCGTACTGGCGATTAAGGTAGATGGTCATAAACGGCAGCGTGGCGCCGCGTCCGATGGTTAATAAAAGTGAAGAGGCCAGTAAAGCGGTGGTGGAGCGTGTTTGCTTGGTGGTCATGTTCCTGCCCGACATGCTGTTGTTATATTTTTTTGTGATGTATACAGCTTTAACATGCATAAAGTGTGATGTACAACCGCAGTTTTGTCGGCAAATGCCCAAACTGACCTACCTGAATTGATGATCTGTCGCTGTTCAATTTTTTGCGTTAACGTAAATTGTTTACAAAAGTTGAAAAAACAAGGGCGAAGAATGGCGCGTAAAGATGTCCTGCTGGCGATGCTGGTAGTTGTAGCGTGGGGGCTGAATTTTGTGGTGATCAAAGTTGGCCTGCACAATATGCCGCCGTTGATGCTGGCCGGGTTACGCTTTGTGCTGGTGGCCTTTCCGGCCATTCTGTTCGTTGCTCGACCCAAGGTGCCGCTGCGTTTGTTGCTGGGCTACGGCCTGACGATCAGCTTCGGGCAGTTCGCTTTTCTGTTTTGCGCGATCAAGTTTGGTATGCCCGCAGGGCTGGCGTCATTGGTGTTACAGGCGCAGGCGTTTTTCACCATTATTCTCGGCGCGGGCGTATTTGGTGAACGTTTACAGTTAAAACAACTGGTCGGCATCACGCTTGCGGTGCTGGGCGTGCTGGTGCTGATTGAGTCCAGCCTGAATGGACAGCATGTTCCGCTGCTGGGGTTCCTGTTGACGCTGGCGGGGGCGTTTAGCTGGGCCTGCGGCAACATCTTCAATAAAAAAATCATGCAGCACAGCTCGCGTCCGGCGGTAATGTCGCTGGTGGTCTGGAGCGCGCTGATCCCCATTGTGCCGTTTATGGTCGCCTCGCTGGTTTTCGACGGCCCGGCGTTGATGCTGCAAAGCGTGGTCAGTATTGATTTAACGACGCTATTGTCGCTGGTCTATCTGGCGTTTATTGCCACGATTCTGGGATATGGCATTTGGGGAACGTTGCTGGGTCGCTACGAAACCTGGCGTGTTGCGCCGCTGTCGCTGCTGGTGCCGGTGGTCGGCATGGCGAGTGCTGCGTTATTACTGGGTGAAACGCTTTCAATGTTACAACTGGTAGGGGCCGTGCTGGTGATGGCGGGGCTGTATATCAATGTGTTTGGTTTTCGTCTGCGTCGGGCGGTACGCGCTTAAGCATAAAAAAAGCCCCGCTTAATGCGGGGCAAGACGTTTAGCTGCGCTGATGATAATACGGCACACCTAATGCGTCGGATTTGTCGCTACCCACGCCCATATGGTTAAAATCAAAAGGCGATGTCTGTTGGGCGGTGGGTAAAATCATCGCGTCACGGTTGTTCTGCTGTGCGGGATGATTAACTTGCTCCGCATAACTCTGGCCGGATAACAGCACCATCAGGGTGACAGCGGCACAGGCGATACGTTTCATACTTTCCTCGATACGTCTTTTACTACAGGCGATTAAATTAACAAGCGTGATTCAGCGGGAACAGATACCGGGACTCTGCCGGAATATCCGTCACGCGGAATTTATGCGGCGGCACGTCGAAATAGTTCTTAAACGTGCGCGTTAAGGTTTGTTGCGATTCAAACCCGTAACGCTCTGCCAGATACAGGATCGGCTCATTACTTCCCTTGAGCTTTTGCGCAATTTCCGTCAGCTTGCGGCTGCGAATGTACTGGCCCAGCGAATGACCAGTCTCTTTTTTAAACATCCGTTGCAGGTGCCACTTGGAGTAACCAGAACGCTCTGACACTTTTTCCAGCGACAGCGGCGATTCCAGGTTGTCCTCGATCCAGTCCAAAATGCTATGAATAGTGATAGCGTCAGTATTGCGTCTGGACATCGTCATACCTCTTTGTTTTTTTTACGGCAAAATTTTCTTGAGCAAATACTCAAGGGTTGCCACTTCTTCTGTCGTTAAGTTTTTGGTTAATTCCTGGTGCAGGTTATGCCCTACTAATTGATGACATTGCTCACACAGCGCCGCGCCTTCGGCGGTTAACCGCACCAGCACGCCGCGCTTGTCATTCGGATTCGGGTTACGTTCGATCCAGCCTTTGCAAACCAGCCTGTCCAGCATGCGGGTCAGGGCACCGAGATCGACGGAAAGCACTTTTTTCAGTTCTACCGGGGTGATACACACTTCGCAGCGGATAGAGCAGAGCACCTTAAACTGGGTGGCGGTGATATCCAGCGGCGACAGGTAATCATTGAGTAAACGATCTTTTTTCTGGTTAACCATGTGGATCAAGCGGCCAAGAGGAATGATGTCGTTAAATAGATCATTCGTGCTTTTCACAATGGTTGCCCCGGCAAGTAGATTAGTCACGGCAGATATTATTGCTCAGGCAAATATAAGTCAACCGAATGAATTCACCGATGCCACTATTTGCTAAAACGTTTCATGTCAGGAAAAAAATCCCTTCGTAACTCACTGAAAGTAATTATTTTATAAAGACATGAGCTGCGTGTGGGCATGCCATTGCCGCCGCGTTATGGCTATACTGGCGAGGTTTTGACCTTGCAAGGAGTGACCGTCAGATGCTGGAACTATTTAAAGTCATCGGCCTTGGGCTGGTGGTATTGCTACCGCTGGCAAATCCGTTAACGACTGTGGCGCTGTTTTTAGGGCTGGCGGGCAATATGAACAGCGCGCAGCGTAACGAGCAGGCGCGAATGGCCTCGGTTTATGTCTTCATTATTATGATGGTGGCGTACTACGCAGGCCAGGTGGTGATGAACACCTTCGGGATCTCCATTCCGGGATTGCGCATTGCCGGTGGATTGATTGTGGCCTTTATCGGTTTTCGCATGCTGTTTCCGGCGCAAAAGCCACATGAATCACCCGAAGTGAAAACCAAGTCAGAAGAGTTGGAAGAGGAACCCGGCGCGAATATCGCTTTTGTACCGCTGGCCATGCCGAGCACTGCCGGGCCTGGCACTATCGCTATGATCATTAGTTCCGCCTCGACTATTCGCCACGGCACCGAATTTCCCGAGTGGGTCATCACCGTTGCGCCAACGCTGATTTTTGCCATTGTGGCGCTGATTTTATGGATTAGCCTGCGCAGTTCCGGGGCAATTATGCGGCTGGTGGGCAAGGGCGGTATTGAGGCCATTTCACGGCTGATGGGATTTCTGCTGGTCTGTATGGGTGTGCAATTTATCATTAATGGCGTGCTGGAAATCATCACCACTTTTCATGCCGGAGCCTGATGCGCACATTTCTCTCCTGCTTGATCGTGGCGCTGGTTGCGCTAACCGGCTGTCAGCAACGCCCCGGCGCACAACCGCCGCTGGCGCAAAAAAGCTTCACTGAATATCAACGGCAAACGCGTGATTTTGTCGCCGCGCACCGGGCTTTTCAGACGCTGGACACAGAGAGCGAGCTGCGGCTCAACACACCGCAGGAATGGCGTCCGGCTAAGCCCGCGCACAAAGGCATTTTGCTGATCCACGGCCTGGGCGACGGGCCAGGATCGTTTGTGGATATTGCCCCCGAACTGGCAAAACAGGGCTTTCTGGTGCGCACCGTACTGTTACCAGGCCACGGTACGCGGCCTGCGGATCTGCTGGATGTCGATGTTTCGCAGTGGCGCCAAGTGGTGCGTGAGCAGGCCGATATTCTGGGTAAAGAGGTTGATACCCTTTGGCTCGGCGGTTTTTCCACTGGCGGGAATCTGGCGCTGGAATATGCGATGGCGCATGACAACGTGCAGGGGCTATTGCTGTTTTCCCCGGCGTTTAAATCCAGTACCGGTTACGATTTTCTCGCCCCGACGGTGGCGCTGTTTCGTGACTGGTTGCGCCCGCCGAGTGCCGTTTTTCCGCAGCAAATCGCCACCCGCTACTTACGAGTGCCGACCAACGGTTTCGCCCAGTTCTGGCGTACCAGCGCCAGCGCGCAGCGACTGCTTGCGCGTAAGCCGTGGACAAAACCGGCGCTACTGGTGTTAACCGAGCATGATTCGGTGCTCGATACCCGCTGGATCCTTGATCATTTCGACCGCAACTTCACCCACCCCGCCAGCCGCGTAATTTGGTACGGCACGCCGCCGCCGGAAGCCGCGAAAATGCCGCGCTTACGCGTGAAGCCGGATTACGTACCGCAGGAGCGCATCAGCCAGTTTTCCCATATGTCGGTGCTCTTTTCGCCGCTTAACCTGTTGTACGGGCGCAAAGGCAGCGTACTGCTCTGTGCGAATGGTCAGTCAGAAGAGGCGGCAAAGCGTTGTCTGGCGGGGCAAGAGGTGTGGTATTCAGACTGGGGGCTGGTCGAGGCGAACAAAATTCATGCTCGCCTGACGTGGAACCCGTGGTTTGACTGGCAAACCACAGTGATGGATGAAGTTATCTCTACCGCACGGTAACCGCGCGGTTTAAACGTGGCTGGCGTGGGTTTGCTCTTCCAGTTTCACCGGCCAGCGGCGGAAAATCACCACCGCCCACACCAGCGCGGCAATCGCCGGGATCGCCCCGGCGTAGCCAATCACGTTCATCGACCAGTGCAGGCTTATCTGATTGCCGACCAGCGCGCCCGCGCCGATACCAATGTTAAAAATTCCGGAAAACAGCGACATTGCGACATCGGTAGCATCCGATGCCAGCGCCAGCACTTTTACTTGCATGCCAAGGCCGATAATCATAATCGCAATGCCCCATACCACGCTCAGCATCGCCAGATGCATTTCGCTACCGGAGGCGGGCAGCATCATCACCAGCGAAATCACCAGCAGACCAATCGCGCTGCACACCAGGCCAGAGGCGTGCTGGTTCCCCAGTTTGCCGAAGAGCACGCTACCGATAATCCCCGCGCCGCCAAGCACTAACAGCAGCAGCGTGGCGAAATTAGCGCTAAAGCCGGCCACGTTTTGTACGAACGGCTCAATGTAGCTGTAAGCCGTGTAATGCGCGGTAACCACCACCACGGTGAGCAGGTAGATGCACATCAACGCCGGACGACGGAACAGCACCGGCAGGCTTTTCAGCGAACCGGAATGTTCACTCGGCAGCGGTGGCAGCAATTTCACCAGACACACCAGCGTGACCAGCGCACCCATACCGATGGCGAAAAAGGTGGTGCGCCAGCCGAAATATTGCCCGACGATACGACCCATCGGCAGCCCGAGCACCATTGCCAGCGCGGTGCCGGTAGCGAGCAGACTCAACGCCTGCGCGCCTTTACCGGCAGGCGCCAGGCGAATGGCCAGCGAAGCGGTAATCGACCAGAAGATCGCATGGGCGAAAGCAATGCCGATGCGGCTTAGCACCAGCACCTCAAAACTCCATGCCAGGAACGACAACACATGGCTGGCGATAAACAGCACAAAGAGCACAATCAACAATTTACGGCGCTCAATCTGGCTGGTCAGCAGCATAAAGGGCAGCGACATTAACGCCACAACCCAGGCATAGATGGTCAACATGATCCCCACCTGCGCGGTTTCCATGTCGAAGCTCTGCGCGATATCCGACAGCAAACCCACAGGCACGAATTCGGTGGTGTTGAAAATAAATGCGGCGATAGCAAGCGTCACTACCCGCAGCCACGCAACTTTTCGTGAAACGGTATTCGTAGTCATAAGGGTATTTGGGGTTGGTTGGGAAAAAGAAGAGAGGGCGATCTTACTGCCTTTACTGGCGAAAATACAAACATTTTGTGATGTAGATCTCACTTTCTATCCATATGAAAAATACCTGTTGCAACGTTTCCCAATAGCGCTCAAAAACAGAAGACAAAAAGAGGAAATGCTATGCAAACCATCGATTTCTATATGGTCGACGCCTTTAGCGACCGCACTTTTGGCGGTAATGCCGCCGCCGTCTGTCCCCTGACTGAATGGTTAGCGGATGATGTGCTGCTTCGCATGGCGCAGCAGCATAACCAGTCCGAAACGGCTTTCTTCGTGCGTAACGACAGCGGTTTTGAGCTGCGCTGGTTCACCACGCAAGATGAGATCAATCTTTGCGGCCACGCGACACTCGCCGCCGCCCACGTGATCTTTGAATATCTGGATTACCCGGACACCGAAATCCTCTTCACCACCCGGTTTGTGGGCGAACTTAAAGTGAGCCGCAACGGCGACTGGCTGACGCTGGATTTCCCGGCCTGGTCGACACAAGTGGTAAGCCCGGTTCCGGCGCTGCTGCTGAAAACGCTGGGCATAGAAAGCGCCAAAGAAGTGCGCGTGGCGCGGGATTATCTGGTGGTGCTGGAAAATCAGGCGCAGGTAGAAGCCTTAACGCCGGATATCGCGGCAATGAAACCGCTTGGCAAAATGGTCTGCGTGACCGCGCCCGGTGAAAACGTTGATTTTGTCAGCCGCTTCTTCTGCCCGGGTGAATCGGTGGCGGAAGATCCGGTGACCGGTTCGGCGCACAGTATGTTGATTCCGTACTGGGGCGAGAAAATGGGTAAAAACAGCCTGCTGGCGCGGCAAGTTTCCGCTCGCGGCGGCGACTTACGCTGTGAATGGCGCGGCGATCGCGTATTGATTGGCGGTCAGGCAACGCTCTATCTGCTGGGCAAAGTGTTCTTACGCTAAACACAGCCCGGCATTGTTTCGCCGGGCCGATTTCTTCCTGCAATGTGCAGACGCAGACATCACTTCAACACCATCGCGGTTTACAGTCACGGACATAGCAAACCCATTGCTGGTTAACGGTGTCAGTTACGGCAAGCGGGCGATATTCGCTTTAATAACCTCTGCGGAGTGGTTGAATTTCGCCACTTCGTCACCTTCCAGTTGCAGTTCAATAATCTGTTGAACCCCGTTTTGCGCCAGCACAGCCGGTACGCCAATCGCCACGTCGCTGACGCCATATTCCCCGTCCAGAATGCAGGAGATCGCCAGCGCGCGGTGGCTGCCGGTGAAAATATTGCGGCAGATCTCGGCAATGGTTCCGGCAATGCCATACTCCGTACAGCCTTTACGGGCGTAAATCTCAAAGCCGTGGCGGCGCACTTTGTCCGCCAGCGCGTCGACATCCAGCCGCTGGCCGGTTTTGCGCCGGTAAACATCGGCAATCGGCGAACCGTACACCGACGAATGCGACCACACCGGGAACTGGGTGTCACCATGTTCGCCGAGGATAAACGCATCAATACTTTGCGCACCAATATCCAGCGCCTGTGCCAGTGCGCGGCGTAAGCGGGTGGTATCCAGCCAGACGCCGGTGCCAATCACCTGGTTGCGCGGCAGCCCGGAAAGTTTCCACACCTGCCAGGTAATGATGTCGCACGGGTTGGTTGCCACCAGAAAAATACCGTTAAAGCCGTTTGCCATCATGGAAGGCACGATATTTTTAACAATACGCGCGGTGTTGGTCAGTTCATCAAGGCGCGTTTGTCCTGGTTTTAACGCGCCGCCGGAAACAGTGATCACCGCAATATCCACATCCGCACACTCTTCAACCGGGCGGGTGGAAATGGTCATCATACCGGGCATATAGGCTGCGGCATCTGCCAGGTCCTGGGCGTGACCTTCCACCCGTTTCTGGTCCAGATCCACGAGAATTAACTCTTCACAAATGTTCTGGTTCAGTAGGGCGTAAGCGGCAGACGCGCCGACATTGCCTGTGCCGATAATCATCACTTTCCGGGCTTTGGTGTTCATGAATATTCCATTTTCTGCATCGTATGTTGCGTAAGGTACAACCTATATTCTTCAGAGTGCAACGTCAGGAGGCGTAGCTATAGGTTATTCATATGACAGTGGTGGCAAGTTCTTGTTTATTTTTAACAGACTAATAACAAGGAGTTTGCTATGTACCGCATTGTTGATGCCACGGCCACACAACCGGATCTGATTGCCCTGATCGAAGCCCTGGACGCCTACCAGAGCGCACTTTACCCGGCGGAAAGTAACCATTTGATTGATTTAGCGGCGTTACCCGCCGGGACGCTGATTTTGCGAAAAATTGTGCATCACGACGAGGCTGTCGGCTGTGGCGCGGTGGTGTTGAACGGCGACGGCAGCGGCGAGATGAAGCGGGTGTTTATCGATCCTCGCCATCGCGGCCAGCAACTGGGGGAAAAATTAATTGCCGCGCTGGAGCAGGCTGCCGCCGGACAATCGTGTCATACCTTGCGGCTGGAAACCGGCATTGAACAGCATGCTGCGGTGAAACTGTATCAGCGCTGCGGTTATCAAATGTGTGAAGCTTTTGCGCCGTACAACGCCGATCCGCTGAGTATTTTTATGCACAAGGCGCTGGTTGCGGATCGCCATTCAGCAGAGCAATAAACGCTTCCAGATGGCGGGTTTTTGCGCCGCGCCGCCACACCAGCCAGGTCGTGAGCCAGCGCCAGTTCTCCGTTAGCGGCCAGGCTTCCACCTGGTGATGACCAGGCATGCTTTCCAGCATACTGCGCGGCATCAGCGCCAGGCCCGCCCCGGCAATGACGCAGGCCAGCATGCCGTGATAAGACTCCATCTCATGAATTTTTCCCGGTGTGGCGCGATCGGCGTGAAACCAGCTTTCGAAATGGCGACGGTAAGAGCAGTTGGCGCGAAACGCGTAAATGCTGGCACCGTTCACCTGAGCCGCATGGGTAATCACTTCATGACCGACAGGCGCGACGATCATCATCTCTTCGCGGTAAACCGGAATGCCTTCCAGGCCAGGATGCATAATCGGGCCGTCAACAAACGCCGCACTCAGCCGCCCCTCCAGCACGCCATCGATCATGGTGCCGGAAGGGCCGGTAGCGAGATCGAACTGAATGCGCGGATAGCGCTGGTTGTACTGTGCCAGCGTCGCCGGAATGCGCACCGCGGCGGTGCTTTCCAGCGCGCCGAGCGAAAACAGGCCTTGCGGCTCATCACCGGCGACCACCATGCGCGCTTCATCGACCAGCGCGAGGATCTGCTGGCTGTAGCGCAAAAAACTGTGCCCGGCGGGAGAAAGGCGCAGGCGCTGGTTTTCGCGGATAAACAGATCCACGCCAAGATCGGACTCCAGTTGGCGAATGCGCGTCGTCAGATTCGACGGCACACGGTGCACCTTCTGCGCCGCCTGGGTAATGCTGCCGGTCTGCGCTACGGCGTTAAACATTTCAAGCTGGGTTAAGTCCATGCCATTCTCTCTTCGTGAACGGTGAAGTTAATATTATTCAGTTTTAAGAAATAACAAATTGCGCCATCCTTGCGCAAGTCCTGAACCTATTTAGCGGAGTATGTATGCCTATTTCCTCAACGACGCACGCGCTTTCCATCAACCCGGCAACCGGAGAAACCCTGCGTGCAACGCCGTGGGCCAGCCATGAAGAGGTTGATACGGCAATTGAACTGGCGGCCAGCGGTTACCGCCAGTGGCGGCTGTTGCCGGTTACCGAACGCGCGGAAAAATTACGTCACCTCGGCGAAGCTTTGCGTAAACGCGGGGAAGCGATGGCGCAGATGATCCGCCTGGAGATGGGCAAACCGATTTTGCAGGCCCGTGCGGAAGTGAACAAATCTGCCGCGCTCTGTGACTGGTACGCGGAGCACGGCCCGGCGATGCTTGGCAGCGAACCGACGCAGGTTGAGCAGCAGCGTGCCACCATTGAATACCGCCCGCTGGGGCCGATTCTGGCGGTGATGCCGTGGAACTTCCCGCTGTGGCAGGTGCTGCGCGGTGCAGTGCCGATCCTGCTGGCGGGCAACAGCTATTTGCTAAAACATGCGCCAAACGTGCTGGGTTGCGCGGCGTTAATGGGGGAGATCTTCGCCGAAGCCGGGATCCCGCAAGGCGTTTTTGGTTGGGTGAACGCCACCAACGACGGTGTGAGCCAGGCGATTAACGATCCGCGCATTGCCGCCATTACCGTGACCGGCAGCGTGCGTGCCGGAGCGGCTATCGGTGCGCAAGCCGGGGCGGCGCTGAAAAAATGTGTTCTGGAGCTGGGCGGTTCTGATCCTTTTATTGTGCTCAACGATGCAGACCTTGAACTGGCGGTGAAAGCCGCTGTGGCAGGGCGTTACCAGAACACCGGACAGGTTTGCGCCGCTGCGAAACGGTTTATCGTTGAAGAGGGCATTGCGCAGGCCTTTACGGAGACATTTGTTGCTGCCGCCGCCGCGTTAAAACAGGGTGCGCCGGACGTGGAAGAGAACTACCTGGGGCCAATGGCGCGCTTTGATCTGCGCGATGAACTGCATGCGCAGGTCGAAGCCAGCATCAAAGAGGGCGCAACGCTACTGCTGGGCGGTGAGAAAACGGCGGGCGAAGGGAATTACTACCCGGCCACCGTGCTGAGCGGTGTGACACCCGCCATGACCGCGTTTCGCCAGGAGTTGTTTGGCCCGGTCGCGGCGATCGCGACGGCCCGCGATGCACAGCATGCGCTGGAGATGGCGAACAACAGTGATTTCGGCTTGTCCGCCACCGTCTTTACCGCCGATCCTGCGCAGGCGCAGCATTTTGCCGAACATCTTGAGTGCGGAGGCGTGTTTATCAACGGCTACAGCGCCAGCGATGCCCGTGTGGCCTTTGGCGGCGTGAAAAAGAGTGGTTTTGGCCGCGAGCTTTCGCACTTCGGCCTGCATGAGTTTTGCAATATCCAGACGGTGTGGAAAGATCGTCTGTAAGCCAAACGCGCCCCGGCGGGGCGCGTCACTGTTGGCTGTCATGGACCTGTCATGATCCTTTTGTAGACTCACGGCAACTTTGTGGTTATAGAAGAATATCATGAACTTAAAGCAAATTTTCCGCCGTATTTTGCGGCGTATTTCTCCACGACAGTTTGGTTTGCTCGCCGGGATTTTCTGCATCATCGGGTTATTTTCAGCGCTGCAAATCGCCTCCTCGTTTGTCCTTTCCGCGTCGCTACGCAGCGCACAGCATAATGAACAACTCAACCAACAAGCGCACCTGCAACAGGTACAGGTCGACGAAGCGCGCATTGCGCTCCTGACCGCAAGCGATCTGCTCAACCGGGCAGGCGTCTATTTTATGCAGGATAAAGAGACCGGCTCGGAAGGGAGCTGGCACAGCCTGATGGATGAAACCCACAAAGCGCTGGAGACCTCGCAAAAAGCCTGGCAAGCATGGCTGGCGCTCAACCCACCTAAAGACGACGCGCTGATCAACAGCTATCAGCTCTTTTACGGTGCGCTGAAAGAGCAGGCCGACGGGCTGGTGAAAACTCAGTCCATTGACGCTTTCTTTGCCGTGCCTGCGCAGGCGTTTCAGGCGGATTTCAATGACAACTACGCCCGTTTCCAGCAGACCAGCGAAGCGCGCGCCGAACAGGGACGCCAGGCGTTGATGAATAACCTTGCGCAATTGCAGCATGTGTTTGTGCTGGTGCCTGCGCTGCTGGTGGTGATTGCGGTGCTGGTCTGGTTTGCCATGTCGCGCTGGGTCATTACGCCGCTGCGCAGCTTGATAGCGCATATCAATATTCTGGCGGCAGGCGATCTTGGCACGCCATTACCACCTGTTAAACGTTTTAACCGTGAAATTGACCAGCTCGGCCTCAGCATTGGCACCATGCAGCAGGGGTTGCAGCAACTGGTGATGCAGGTCAGCGACGCCACTTCGTCGATGGTCAGTACCATTCGTAGCCTGGCTGAGGGTAACCAGTCGCTGTATCAGCAGTCAGCGAAACAGGCGCAAGAGCTAACGGATGTGACCGAACATATCGCCACGCTGGAATCGCATGTCGAAGGCAATACCGGCTTTGCCGAGCAGGCACGTAAACAGGCCGATGAGGCGCGGGAAGTGGCCGCCGGTGGCGATCGAATGATGGATACGGTGAATCAATCGATGCGCGAGATTGTCGAGCGCTCGGCGGAGATGCGCAACATTGTGGCGATGATTGATGGCGTCGCTTTCCAGACTAATATTCTGGCGCTGAACGCGGCGATTGAAGCGGCGCATGCGGGCAACCATGGGCGCGGTTTCGCAGTGGTGGCGAAAGAAGTGGGGTTGCTGGCGCGCAAGAGCAGCCACTCCACGCAAACCATTCAGCAATTGATCAACCACTCATTGCAGGGCATCAATGACGGCACTCACGCGGTGAGCCGTCTCGAAGATAACCTGCAGCAAGTGACCGGGCTGGTCGGGCATTTAAGCGGTGTGCTGAGCGAGATTTCTGCCGCCACCCTCAGTCAGGGCGACAGCATTCATAAAATGACGCGGCGCCTGCACTCACTCAACAATGTTGCCCGCCGCACTGGCGAACTGGTCTCGACCGCAACCGAAGCCTCCGAAAAGCTGCACAACGATTCCCATCAGTTGATGCAAGCGGTTGCGCGTTTTCGACTTCCTGCCTGACGCAATTCATTCGCCTCTGTTATACTCGCAGGCCATTTTTGGCCTGTGGGCAAGGAGTCAGAGTGGCAACGGTGATGGATAACGGCATACTGGAAGCGGTGCTCGCTGAAGTTCGCCCGCTGTTGGGGCGCGGCAAGGTTGCGGATTACATTCCGGCGCTGGCGTCGGTGAGCGGCAACAAGTTGGGCATTGCCATCAGCACTGTGCGGGGCGAACACTTCCAGGCGGGCGATGCCGACGAGCGTTTCTCTATTCAGTCAATTTCCAAAGTGTTGAGTCTGGTGGTGGCGATGAACCACTACGCGGAAGAGGAGATCTGGCTGCGGGTGGGCAAAGATCCCTCCGGTCAGCCGTTTAACTCGTTGTTACAGCTGGAAATTGAGCAGGGCAAGCCGCGTAATCCCTTTATCAACGCCGGGGCGCTGGTGGTGTGCGATATGCTGCAAAGCCGCCTTAGCGCGCCGCGCCAGCGCATGCTGGAAATTGTGCGCAAACTCTGCGCTGCGCCGGATATCGCTTACGACAGCCTGGTGGCGCGTTCTGAATTCGAGCACTCCGCCCGCAACATGGCCATTGCCTGGCTGATGAAGTCCTTCGGTAATTTTCATAACGATGTCGCCACCGTGTTACAGAACTACTTCCACTATTGCGCACTCAAAATGAGCTGTGCCGAATTGTCGCGCACCTTTTTATTTCTCGCCGATGGCGGACACAGCGCGCAGCAGGCGGCGCCGGTGGTGACGCCGATGCAGGCGCGGCAGATTAACGCCCTGATGGCGACCAGTGGCATGTACCAGAACGCCGGCGAGTTTGCCTGGCGCGTCGGGTTACCGGCGAAATCCGGGGTCGGCGGTGGCATTGTGGCGATTGTGCCGCATGAGATGGCGATTGCGGTCTGGAGCCCGGAGCTGGATGAGGCGGGCAACTCACTGGCCGGTGTCGCGGTACTGGAAGCCTTAACGCGCAAGTTGGGGAGATCGGTCTATTGATGAATGATTTCGCGCCGTTGTTTGCCCGGCTGGGACGGTCAACATTCCGTTCGCGCTTTCGCCTCGGGGTGAAAGAGCGCCAGTACTGCCTGGATAAAGGTGCTGAGGTAATTGCTTCCCACGCCGCGGATTTTGTCGCAAAACGGCTGGCGCCAACACTGCCACAAAATGATGGTAAACAGACGCCAATGCGCGGGCACCCGGTGTTTATCGCTCAGCATGCCACGGCCACCTGCTGCCGTGGATGTCTGGAAAAGTGGCATAACATCCCGCATGGTCAGGCGCTAACGGAATCGCAACAACACTACATTGTTGAGGTGATTTACCAGTGGCTGGTGATTCAGATGAATGCGCCGGTCGGGTAAGCCTGCACCGCTGGTGCTGCGGGACGATAGCAACGTTAGTGATATGGATTGAGATTTGATGCGTGCATTTTTTTCATCCCCTTTCCGTCTTTTTCGGGAAGAGACGCCGTACTGCAATGCGGCCATGGTGTTTATCCTGACAACGCTGTTTTATTTGCTGGGCGCGATGATGCGCCTGGTGGAAGAACTTTCCCTCTTCTGGCCGCTCAATGCGGTGATGGCCGGTGTTTTCGCACGTTATGCCTGGTTGCAGCGTTGGCATTACTACCTGATTAGCTATGTTGCCATGCTGGCGTATGACGCCATCACCACCTCCTGGGGCCTGGCGTCGCTGATTATCAATTTCTCCAATATGGTGTTTATCATCACCATGGCGCAGCTTATCGGGCTTGAACGCAACCAGATGACCAAAGCGCCGGAGCCGGTTAACGCGCTGAAACTCTTTGGTTACTGTCTGCTTGCCGCGCTGCTGTGCGCGTTTTTTGGCGCACTTGGCTCCGTGGGGATCAATGGTCAGGGGTTTGGCCTGCTGCTGGCCGACTGGTTTGGCGAGCAGTTCTCAACAGGTGTGCTGATCCTGCCCTGTATGCTGACCATGAACTGGCCGCGTAAACCGCTTAATGTGGAGATGCGCAATTTAATGCCGGTGCTCGCCGTCGGCGTATCGATTGTGGCGTCGGTCGCGATTGGCGGCGCAGGCAGCCTGGCATTTCCGCTCCCGGCGCTGATCTGGTGTGCGGTGCGTTACTCGCTGCCGTTGACTTGCCTGGTGACGCTGCTGACCGGTGGGCTGGAGATAATCCTTGTCGCCAGTGGCTATATCAATATTTTCGTCAGTTCGCCGCTGCAGATACCACATATGTTCTCTGCGCGCCTGGGGATTGCCACCATGGCGATTTGCCCGGTGATTGTCTCGGTCAGCGTTGAGGCGATAAATCGCCTGATGCGCCAGGTTTCCCTGCGCGCCGATTTCGATTTCCTTACCCGCGTTTATTCGCGCTCGGGTTTGTATGAGTCGTTAAACCGCGACGCAAAACGCTTTGCCGACAAACACATCACGGTGATGTTGCTGGATATTGATTACTTCAAAAGTGTCAATGACAGCTACGGTCACGAATGTGGTGACCGTGTGCTGACCGCCTTTGCGCGAAAAGTGCAGCAGGCGCTGGGCGAGCGCGGCGTGCTCGCCCGCATGGGCGGCGAGGAGTTCGCTGTGGTCGTGGCAACACAAGACGCCAGTGAAGGTAAACATCTGGCGGAAACGTTGCGCGAAACAGTGGCGCTGTACCCCTTCAAATGGCGGCAGCAAACGCTGCATTTAACGGTCAGCATTGGTATCAGCCATGGGAAAGCCGAGGCCGGGCAATTAACGACAACGTTCAACGCGCTGTTGGCGCTGGCGGATGAAAATCTCTATTGCTCGAAAAAACGCGGGCGTAACTGCATAACAGATGCTGAACATAACGCGCCGGAAAAAGCGGGAAGCGCTATCAGCGGATAATTCCTCGCGCGTCTCGCACCTGATGATGACGATAGCGGCAATTAATATCGATAACTTATTAAATTGCTTGCTACTAATTTTTATCGTCAATACTATTATTGCGTATACGTAGCGGAATCATCGCGTTATGAGCGGATCAGATAATTTGAATAAAAACGAGCGGATCCCTGGCAGACGTTTTGCCAGGCGAATGTATCTGATGCGTATTCTGGGAACGCTACTCTGCTTTTTCCCCATTCTTTCCGTCCTTCTTGAACTGCATCGCCCCGTGTGGAGCGTAGTGTTGCTGTGTGCCAATGCGTTTTTATGGCCTACCGTCGCGTTTTTACGCGCGCGCAACGCGAAGATGCCGCTGCAAATTGAACATCAACACCTGGTCTTTGACGCCGGCGCGGGCGGATTCTGGATTGCGCTGATGGCGGTCAACCCGCTGCCTTCAGTGGTGATCGCCACTATTTTACTCTCTGACCGCTTATCGGCGGGTGGGTTTGTATTGATGCGTAAAGCGGCGCTGGCCATGCTTGCGGCGTTCTTGCTCAGTTGGCTGGCAGTTGGCATGCCGCTGGAATTGCAAGTGACACAGCGAACGATGTTCGCCTCGTTGCCGCTCATTGGGATCTATATCCTGGCACTCAGCGTACTCACGGACAGCATTGCCGTCAGGTTGCGGATAAAAAGCCGCGAGCTTGAGCGTATCGCGATGATGGATCCGTTGCTTGATATCGCCAATCGCCGCCTGCTGGAAAAACGGATTCAGTACGAGCTGGAAAAACTGCACGTGACGCCGCGCCACTCTTCGTTGATGTTTATCGATATTGATAATTTTAAAGAGGTGAATGACCGCTTTGGCCATAAAATTGGCGATATGCTGTTGGTCACCGTGTCGAAAATTTTGCATATTGCCACCCGCACAACGGACACGCCCGCGCGCCTCGGTGGCGATGAATTTGTGATTTTATTGCCCGATACGCCTGCAGAAGAAGCGTATGCGGTGGCAACCCGGATCATGGATGCGGCTGCGGTAATGACAGTGATGCAGGAGCATGCGTTCAAATGTACGTTGAGCATCGGTATCGCCAGTGCGCTACCGGAAATGCACAGTGTTACCGACTGGTTAAAAGCCGCCGACGACGCGCTTTACCAGGCAAAGCGGCTGGGAAAAAACCAGATCTACTCACACTGACAAACGTGCTGAATAAGCTACGCTTTATGCTGTATGCCGTGAAATTAACGACACTTTTTATTGTGTTGCGCATTAACAGCCTGAGAATGGAAACGGCCCCTTATGAAAATACCTGCTATTCCCGCAGATGAGGAACAACGACTGGCGTCGCTGCGCGACTCCGGGCTTCTGGAAACGGGTGTCACCGAGCGTCTTGACCGGCTTACCCGGCTGGCTAAGCGCATGTTCGATGTTCGCGCGGCGCTAATAACGCTGGTCGATGAAGAGATGCTTTTCTTTAAATCTACTTCGGGTACCGTGCGTGAACCGCTCCCGCGGAAGATCACGTTTTGTGGTCACACCATCTTGCATACCGAACCGTTGATCATTCCGGATACCCACGGCGATGATCGCTTTGCTGATAATCCGCTGGTGACCGGCGAGATGGATATCCGCTTCTATGCGGGGTATCCCTTACGTTTGCCGGACGGTGCGGTGGTTGGCGCATTCTGCCTGGTGGATAACACCGCGCGGCAGTTCACGGACGCAGAACGGGACTACCTGAAAGATTTTGCCATGATCGTTGAAGATGAGTTCGCGGTGATGAGCGCGGCCACTACGGACGAACTGACCAGTTTATTTAACCGCCGCGGTTTTGAAAGCCTGGCGAAGTTTGCCATTGTGGGTTCGCGTCGTCGCGCGGAACCATTAACGCTGGCGTGGATCGATCTCGACAATTTTAAAGAGATTAACGACACCTGGGGCCATGCCGAGGGCGACGAAGCGCTGAAAGCGATGGCGTCGGTGATGAGCGCCAGCCTGCGCGAAGCGGATCTGCGGGTGCGCTACGGCGGCGATGAATTCGCGATTCTCTTTTCCGATACCGATGAGCAAGGTGCATGGATTGCAATGCAGCATCTGGTCGAACAGGTTGACGCATGGAATCAGAGCTCCGGTAAGCCGTGGAAGCTGGCGTTCTCATGGGGGATTAGCGAGTTTGATCATGATGGCTGCGGTGAACTGAAGCCGTGGATGAAGGCGGCAGATCAACAGATGTATGCCATGAAAGAGCGCAATCATCGCGGCCGCTGATCCATCACAAAAACCTATGTTTGATGGACTTGTGTTAATAAGTTGTAAAGCTGATAGTGGTCATTTTTAAGGAACAAAAATGACCACTTATCATATCCATTCTCTGGCGGGCGAAGCGCTCGCATCACATATTCATTCCCTTTGTGACGTGCTGGAAAACTGTGTTTCCGGCGGTGCTTCCGTCAGTTTTATGCATCCACTTTCGCGTGAGAAATCCCTGCAATTCTGGTCTGGCGTTGCCGCAAGTGCAGCGCGCGGGGAACGCATTGTGCTGGTGGCGCAAGATGATGCCGGGGAGATTGTCGGCACCGTGCAAGTGGTGCTCGAACAACCTGAAAATCAGCCGCATCGCGCCGATGTGTCAAAGTTACTGGTGCATGAAAAAGCCCGTCGTCAGGGGCTGGCGCGCCGCCTGATGGATGCGCTGGAAAACGAAGCGCTGGCGCACGGCAAAACCGTGCTGGTGCTGGATACCTCCACCGGCAGCGGGGCGGAACAGTTCTACCAGCAATGCGGCTGGCAACGTGTGGGTGAGATCCCTCGCTTCGCGCTGATGCCAGACGGAAATGTGACGGCGACGACAATTTTTTACAAGTTCGTATAATTCCCGCCAATAAGACATCTCATTTTGATCAAAACAGGGTTTCATGGTCTAAAAGTCTGGTAAGTTATTACACCAATCTTCCCAGGTTGTATGACTAATCAAAAAAGGAACCCACTGTGAACACATTAAACCGTCGCAACTTTCCCGGCGCTGAATACCCTGAACGTATTATTCAGTTCGGCGAAGGGAACTTTTTGCGCGCTTTTGTCGACTGGCAAATCGATCTGCTGAATGAGCACACCGACCTTAACGCCGGTGTGGTGGTTGTTCGCCCGATTCAAAGTGATTTCCCGCCGTCCCTGAGCACTCAGGATGGCCTGTATACCACGATTATTCGCGGTCTGAACGAGCAGGGCGAAGCGGTGAGCGACGCGCGTCTGATCCGCTCTGTGAACCGTGAAATCAGTGTCTATTCGCAGTACGACGAGTTCCTGAAACTTGCCCATAATCCGGATATCCGCTTTGTTTTTTCAAACACCACTGAAGCGGGCATTAGCTACCACGCGGGTGATAAATTTGCAGATGCCCCGGCCGTTAGCTACCCGGCAAAACTGACGCGCCTGCTGTTCGAACGTTTCACACACTTTTCGGGGGCGGCGGACAAAGGTTGGGTGATCATTCCCTGTGAGCTGATTGACTATAATGGCGACGCGCTGCGCGAGCTGGTGCTGCGTTATGCGCAGGAGTGGGCGCTGGGTGCCGCGTTTACCCAGTGGCTGGATACTGCCAACGCGTTTTGTTCCACGCTGGTTGACCGGATCGTTACCGGTTACCCGCGTGATGAAGTGGCGAAACTGGAAGCGGAGCTGGGCTACCAGGATTCGTTCCTTGATACCGCTGAACATTTCTACCTGTTTGTTATTCAGGGGCCGAAATCGCTGGCGTCTGAGCTGCGTCTGGATAAATTCCCGCTTAACGTGCTGATTGTTGACGATATTAAACCGTATAAAGAGCGCAAGGTGGCAATCCTCAACGGCGCGCACACTGCACTGGTGCCAGTGGCGTATCAGGCGGGTCTGGATACTGTCGGCGAGGCCATGAACGACAGCGAAATCTGCGCGTTTGTGGAAAAAGCGATTTACGAAGAGATTATCCCAGTGCTGGATCTGCCGCGCGATGAGCTGGAATCTTTCGCCAGTGCGGTGACCGGGCGTTTCCGTAACCCGTATATCAAACACCAATTGCTTTCGATTGCCCTGAACGGCATGACCAAATTCCGCACCCGTATTCTGCCGCAGTTGCTGGCAGGGCAAAAAGTCCACGGCAAACTGCCGGCGCGCCTGACTTTTGCGCTGGCGGCGTTGATTGCGTTCTATCGCGGTGAGCGTAACGGGCAGGCGTATCCGGTGCAGGACGACGCGCACTGGATTGAACGTTATCAGCAGCTGTGGAGCCAGCACGGCGATCGCCAGATCAGCACCAGCGAACTGGTAAAAGCGGTGCTGTCCGTAAGCGATCACTGGGAGCAGGATCTGAGTAAAGTTTCTGGTTTGGTTGAACAGGTTTCGCTGGATCTGGACGCTATCCTGCTGCGCGGCATGCGCGATGCAGTTAAACCGCTGTGCTAATCGCACGTTGCTAAGTGAATATCTAACCCGGCTCCGGCCGGGTTTTTTTTTAATCATGGCTAGCTGTGCAGCCGCTGAGCGGCAAGAGGAGTAACTTCGCAGGAATGTTGTATTTATCATTCATTAGTTACAACATACTTTTAAATAGTTGTATAACAGGTTTCAGCAACCTCTGCGCCAGCTATCGTCGGGCAGAGTGATTATCCGTCACAATTTATTATCAAACTTGCAACTGTGATTGCGATCACGTTTAATAGGGCCGCTCTCCCTAATGCACACAATTCAAGATGATCGTTCGACCTCAACAACACTGGCTTCCCCGTCTTTTCGTCTGGCACGGTTCCGTACTGCCAAAAATCACGTCGCGTTTGCTGATGAATTTCCTGCTCTCCATCGCCGTGATCTTGATGTTGCCGTGGTACACCTCGCTGGGAATTAAGCTGACCGTTGCGCCGTTCAGCATTCTCGGCGTGGCTATCGCTATCTTTTTAGGTTTTCGTAACAATGCCTGTTTTGCCCGCTACAGCGAAGCAAGGATGTTATGGGGACAATTGATGATCGCCTCGCGGTCGCTGCTGCGTGAAGTGAAAACCACGCTGCCAGACGACGAGGGATTACGGCACTTTATTCAGTTGCAAATCGCCTTTGCCCACTCTCTGCGCATGACGTTGCGACGCAAGCCACAGGGCGACGTGCTGGCGAAATACCTGACGCCAAACGATCTGCATAACGTGCTGAACGCGCATTCACCGGCCAATCGCATTTTGTTGTTAATGGGCGAATGGTTAGGTGAGCGCCGGGCACAGGGCGCGCTTTCAGATGTTTTATTTAGCAGCATCAATCAGCGGCTGCACGATATGTCCGCCGTGCTCTCCGGCTGCGAGCGCATTTTTACCACGCCGCTGCCGTTTGCCTATTCGTTAATCCTGCATCGCACCGTGTACCTGTTTTGCATCATGCTCCCGTTCGCGCTGGTGGTAGATTTGCACTTTATGACCCCGTTTATCTCGGTGCTGATTTCCTACACTTTTATTTCGCTGGATACGCTGGCAGAAGAGCTGGAAGACCCGTTTGGTGAAGAGGATAACGATCTGCCGCTGGACGCTATCAGCAGCGCCATCGAAATTGATTTATTGCAAATGGTGGATGCCGATGTGCTTCCGCACAAAATGACACCAGGCAAAAATTACCAACTCACCTAAACTTTGTTCTGGAGAGTGATCCATCTTTACGATTTTTTCAGTCTGATAGCGAAACCCACAACAGAGAGGGACGTGCGATGGAAAAGTCCGACAGAACTATCTCTTTAGCGTTGACCCTGCTGGTCAGCTTCTCGCTTCTCGCCACGGCGTGGGATCTCTCCTTCGTCAGTAGCTTGCCTTAACATTATTGGCCGCTAGCAGCGCCCGTGTTTCCTCAGCCGGGCGCTGCAATAGCGCCAGCGCCTCTTCCTGCGAACGTACATTGGTATAACCGATAATCAAACCGTAGCGTTTGGCGGGTGTGTTGTACCAGCGAGAGAGCGGGCTAACCTGCAACTGGTGCCGCTGCCAGATGTTCGCCACCTCTATATCCTGCGTACTGGTGCGTAAAAACGCGGTGATATGCATCCCGCCATCGCTCACTTCGACGGTAAAAAGCCCCGGATAAACGTGCTCCAGTGCGTCCAGCACATACTTTCTGCGCTGCGAATAGAGTGTGCGCATCTTTTTTAAGTGCTTATAAAAGTGACCTTCGCCAAGAAACGCCGCGAGGATTTTCTGCGTCAGCACTGGCTGACCGCTTTCGGTGAGTTCTGCCGTTTCACGAAACGCGGCAAGTGTCGCGCGCGGCATAACAATATAGCTAATACGCAACGCTGGCATCACCGTCTTGCTGAAGGTGCCCATATAGATAACCCGATCATCAGTATCAAGGCTTTTCAGAGACGGAAGTACTTTGCGGGTGTAGTGGAACTCGCCGTCGTAATCATCTTCGATAATCCAGCTGTTATGCTGGCTGGCCCAGGCCAGCAATTGTTGTTTGCGCGGCAGAGAAAGGGTGACAGCCAGTGGGCTATGATGTGACGGTGTCACAAAAACCAACTGAGCATCGCGGTGGTATTGCTGCAAATAGTCGACATTTAACCCGTTGTGGTCCACCGGCACAAAGTGCAGATTATTGGCGGCGCGTTTCAGCGCCTGGGTGCCAAAGTAGTAACCGGGATCTTCAAACAGCACTTTATCGCGCACCGTAGTCAGCGCATTGAGGATCAGCCTCAGGTTGTTGCTATAGCCACTGGTGATAAAAATCTGATCCGCCGTGCAGGACAAGCCGCGCGACACATTCACATAATGGGCAATCGCTTCACGAAGCGGCGCGTAACCCAGCAGCGGCGGGTTGGTCATTTCCAGCGGCGACATAGAACGTACCGCTTTGCCGCACAACAGCAGCCACTTTTTGTAGGGGAAAGCATCCAGCGAAGGAATACCCGGTCGCAGAAAACCGGGGTGATCGCGCAGTACATCCGCAATCCGCGGTGGTTCGTCTAACGTCTGAGGCGCCATGTCCGACGCAGACGGTTCGCTCAGCACTAAATCCGGGTTAACCCGCGTGCCGCGCGCGCCATGGCTTACCAGATAACCTTCGCCGACCAGAATCGCCCAGGCAGTCTCCACGGTTTTCCGCGCCA
Source organism: Kosakonia quasisacchari (assembly GCF_004331415.1). Lineage (GTDB taxonomy): Bacteria > Pseudomonadota > Gammaproteobacteria > Enterobacterales > Enterobacteriaceae > Kosakonia > Kosakonia quasisacchari. The sequence continues at coordinate 74,630 of NZ_SJOP01000014.1, read as the reverse complement.
CGCCTAATTCACTGGCCAGCACGCGCACCGAAGGGACTTTATCACCCGGCTTCAGTAACCCGCTGGCAATGCTGCGCCGATACTGCTCATAAATGGCTTTATAACCCGGCTTCATGTCCTACCTCTATTTATGGTTTTTGCATCTTTTTACTATGGCATAAGCGCGTACTATAGCGGCTGTTGAATCCATAAACGAGGCTAAAGACGATGAGCAATCGCGTAAATCTGTTCCAGACCGTTCCGGCATTAATTAAAACCCTCGGCGATGCCAGCCAGGCGTCGCACGCCAGCAGCCTGGATATTGGTATTAAAAATCTGGTCGATATCCGTGCCTCGCAGCTCAACGGCTGCGCATTCTGCCTGGATATGCATGTTAAGCAGGCGAAACTGCACGGTGAGCGCGAACTGCGCATTTACCATGTGGCTATCTGGCGTGAATCGCCGCTGTTTACCGCCAAAGAGAAAGCCGCGCTGGCGCTGTGTGAAGCGCTGACCAAACTCGACGCGCATGGCGTGCCTGATGAGCTGTACCGTGAGGCGCGGGAACATTTCAGCGAAGTGGAACTCTCCGAGCTGGCGTTTTCCATTGCCATCATTAATAGCTGGAACCGCCTGATGGTGCTGTCGCAAACCTTACCGGGTGCGCTGGATAAAGCCTACGGCCTCGATCGCGCGCACCTTGAGTAATTAACGCGACTCCCGGATAAAGGCAATAAACGCCTGCAACCCCACAGGGATGTGGCGGTGTCCGGGGTAGTACAAACACAGCCCTTTAAACGGCTGTGTCCACTCATCCAGCACGCTGACCAGCCTCCCGGTACGCAAGTCCTCTTCAATGTAAAACCCCGGTAGAAAGCCCACGCCCAGCCCCGCGCGCACGGCGGCAATCGAGGTAAACAGATCGGTGGTCGACAGCCGTGGCGGAACGGCAACCGACAAACGCTCACCGTCGCGCGACAGCTCCCAGCGGTAATTTCCGCCACTGGACATGCGCATACAAATGCCCTGGTGCTGGCGTAAATCGTCTGGCGTCTGCGGCGTGTCGTGCGCGGCAAACCACTCCGGCGTCGCCACCACGCGCATGCGGATATCCTGCGTGAGCGGCACGGCAATCATATCCTGCGGAATCGACTCTGCCAGGCGGATCCCGGCATCGTAGCCTTCAGCGACAACGTCGATCATCTTCGCTTCGGAGGCGACTTCCATGCGCATCTGCGGGTAGCGCGCCAGAAAGCGCACCAGCAGATCATCAAGGAACAGTTGCCCGACAGCTTGCGGGACATTCAGACGCAACGTGCCGGAAGGTTCATCCGGCACGCTGTGAATCTCCTCGTGAGCGTGCTGGATCTCGCGCAGTGCCGGGCCAATGCGTGCAACAAACCGCTGTCCGGCTTCGGTCAGCGCCACGCTGCGGGTAGTACGGTGAAACAGCCGAATCGCCAGGCGACTTTCCAGCCCGGCAATCGCGTTACTCACCGCCGTGGGCGACATTCCTAGCTCCTGCGCGGCGGCGCGAAAACTGCCCCGGCGCATGACCGCCATCACCACTTCCAGCTCAATCAAACCTGAACGATGCATAGATTATCCCGAATTTCGCAACAACCTTTGCAGCATAGCGTGGATTATCAGCGCGATAAAGGCGTGCCACACTGGCTCTACTGTGAAGAGGAGGTGGTTATGCATGCGATTGAACAGATCTCAATAAATGGCGAATGGGTGACGCCGCAGGGTACGGAGCGTTTCGACCTATTTAACCCGGCAACCGGGGAAGTAACAGGCCAGGTACGGCTCGCCAATGAAGCCGATGCGCTAAAGGCGATCGCTGCGGCGAAAGCGGCGTTTCCGGCCTGGTCGCAAACCAGTCGCGATGAGCGAATTGCCGCGCTAATGCGTATGCGCGATGCGCTGGAGGCCTGCCAGCCCGTGTTGTTGCAGGCGATTGTGCAGGAGTACGGCGCACCGGCATCGCGCGCCAACTGGATGGCGCGTTATCCGGTATCGGTTATCGACGAGGCGATCAACGCGCTGAAAGCGTTTGAGTTCGAATCCGTGGTAGGTCAGGCGCGCGTCGTGATGACACCACTCGGCGTCGCCGGATTGATCACGCCGTGGAACAGCAATGCCGGGTTTATCTGCGGCAAACTGGCGGCAGCGCTCGCCACAGGCTGCACAGCGGTGGTGAAACCGAGCGAGATGAGTGCGTTGCAAACCCACATCGTCACTCACGCGCTGCACCAGGCGCAGTTGCCACCGGGCGTTTTCAATATCGTTACCGGGCGCGGCGAGGTGGTTGGCAAGGTGCTCAGCCGTCATCCGGATGTGGCGAAAATCTCTTTTACCGGCTCGACGGCCACCGGCAAAGCCATTTTGCGTAATGCGGCAGATACGTTTAAGCGCGTGACGCTGGAGTTAGGCGGCAAGTCGCCGACCATAATCCTGGAGGACGCTGATTTGGCCGACGCGGTGCCGCTGGCGATCCAGGCCGGGTTTATGAACAGCGGCCAGGCGTGTATCGCGGGCACGCGCATTCTGGTGCCGGTGTCACGCAAAGCCGAGTGCGAAGCCGCACTAGCGCAAGCGGTAACGGCGGTGAAATCGGGCGATCCGCGCGATCCAGCAACGGAAGTGGGCCCGATGGTCAGTGAAAAACAGTGGCAGCGCGTGCAATCTTACATTCGCCTTGGACAGCAGGAAGGGGCGCGTCTGTTAGCGGGCGGAGAAGGGCGCGCAGCAGGTGAAGAGCGAGGTTGGTCGGTGCGACCAACGCTTTTTAGCAATGTGCAAAACACCATGCGCATCGCTCAGGAGGAAATATTTGGCCCGGTGTTATCGGTGATCGCCTATCAGGATGAAGCCGAGGCGATCGCTATCGCCAACGACACCGATTATGGCTTGAGCGCGCTGGTGCTGGGGCGCGATCCCGCACGCGCGCACCGCGTTGCCGGGCAAATCACCGCCGGACGGGTGTTAGTGAATACGCTGGCGCATGAGGCTGCCGCGCCATTTGGCGGGTTTAAACATTCAGGTATCGGGCGGGAAATGGGGCGTTGGGGATTGGCGGCGTTTATGGAACCGAAAAGCATCGTCATGTAGCAGGAAATGCCGTGCCACCCAATAATGCCGGGTGGCACGGGGTGCGATTAACGCGCCAGTTGGAAGAAGCGCACGGAGTCGCGCAGCATTTCGCTCTGTTCGGTCATCGACTGTGCGGCAACCGCCGCTTGTTCTACCAGCGTGGCGTTCTGCTGGGTCACCTGGTCCATCTGATCGATAGCAACGCTAATCTCTTTGATCCCCTGATGTTGCTCGGTAGAAGCGGCAGAGATCTCAGCAACAATATCCGTTACTTTGTTTACCGAGGTCACAATCTCTTCCATCGCGCGGCTGGCGGTATCGGCGTAGCGGGAACCGTCCGTGATCTTCTCTACGGTGCCTTCAATCAACTGCTTGATCTCTTTCGCAGCATCGGCACTTTTTTGCGCCAGGTTGCGCACTTCACCGGCCACCACGGCGAAACCTTTGCCCTGTTCACCAGCACGCGCGGCTTCAACTGCCGCGTTCAGCGCCAGAATGTTGGTCTGGAAGGCGATGCCTTCAATCACCGAAATAATGTCGACAATTTTCTGCGAACTGTCAGAGATTTCATGCATGCGTTTCAGCATGTCATGCACCTCTTTACCGCCTTTCACCGCCGTTTGTGACGTCTGGCGCGCCAGATCGCTCGCTTTGCGGGCGTTTTCCGCATTACTCTTCACGTTTTCGGTGATTTGCTGCATGTTCGACGACGTTTGTACCAGCGATGCTGCTTGTTCTTCGGTACGCTGCGACAAATCGTTGTTGCCTTCGGCGATTTCGCCTGCGGCGTGGGAAATCGATTCGCTGCCGTCAATAATACCGGTGATGATTTCTGCCAGTTTACTGTTCATTAAATGGATGGTTGCCAGCAGGCTTTCGCTGTCGCCCTCGCGCAGCGCGACTTGTGTGCCCAGTTTACCGTCAGCAACCGCCTTCATAATCGACATCGCATAGGCCGGTTCGCCGCCAAGCTGGCGCGACAGATTACGGGAGATAAACAGCGCAATAATACCGGTGGCAATCAGCGCCAGCAGCAGTAAGCCGCTCAACAGATAGAGCGCCTGGTGATAACCTGCCTGAGAATCTTCCCCGGCTTTATCACCAATCGCGACTTCCATATCCACCAGCGTCGCCAGATCTTTCATCAACTGGGTACGATATTTCGCGGATACCGCGCCGCTGATTTTGGCTGCTTCTGCGGCATCGCCGCGATTCATGGCATCGATCACTTTGGCGTTAACATCAACAAAGTTTTTAAAGTTATCCACCACGGTAGTGAACAGGGCGCGCATCTCTGGTGGCTCATTGGCAGAGATTTTTGCGTACTGCTGCTGGGCGTTAAGAAAGGTTGCCTGGTTTTGCAGCAATTCGCCGCGGTGTTGATCCAGCGACGCAGGCGTGGTCGAGGAAATATACTGCACTTGTTGCAAGCGCATTTCGGCTAATACGCCACGCATTTCAAGGGTATAGCGAACGCCAGGTGTTCTGCTTTCGCGGAACTGTTCAATATTTTTATTGGTGTTGTTAAGTTGATAAATAGAAACAACGCCCAGCAACAACATCATCACGATCAAGATGGAGAAGCCGATGAGCAGCTTGGTTAATACGGTGGCCTGCGCTATTTTTTTCATAATCCACAACTAAGTAAAGAAAGGTAATATTAATAACGGCAATATTTTAGGAAAAATTGATCTATTTATCTGATCTCAATCACATATTGTTATGATTTTTGTGCAATAGCACACATCAGATTTTTAATTTAGATTAAGGGAAGGGCGGTTGTTAAAAACGTGGGTGAATTATACTTATCTTAAGTGAAATATTGTTTCAAATGGTATCTTTGTGCTGGAGTTTATTTTCTGCGCACGGTGTTCAGTGCGCAGAAAAAATTAATGGGAAATAGTAATCGGCAATTCATCAGCCCATTTTGCTGCCTGGTTCATCAGCTCGGAAATCGCCGAGTTGGGTAAGCCAATTTCGTGCGCTACGTCGCTGGCTTCGTCCCACATCCGCTGCTCATACAGGCGCGCCAGTCGCACATAGGGGTAGAGTTCCCCGCTGTTGGCCTCAAGCGCTTTGGCTACTTCCGGCGAGACGGCGATCTGCGCCATCAATTCATCGAGCGGTAGACCGAGGATCACATCCAGCAGAGAAAAGAGGCCCGCCATAAAGGCGTCATTAGAGATGTTATTGGGCGAAGTGCGCGCCGCCGCCAGTTCGCAGAACTTAGCGCGGATCAGGCTCAGGTAATAGATTTCGGTGTTGGTGACTTCTTCGAAAGAGGTCAGACACGCCACCAGCACAAAACGCCGCATTTCGCTGATACCAAGGTAGACAACGATGTCACGTAGTGATTGATTGCGAAAACCGCTAATGCCGCGCGTGTTATATAAAATGTTTTGCGCATAACGCATAATTTTAAAAGAGAGTGAAACATCGCGTTTCAGCAAATCTTCTATTTTGTTTAAATTGGGCGATTCGACGTTAACTTCCTGCATCAGCTTCATGGCAAACGCACGATTCTGCGCCAGTTTATTTCTTCTGGTGACCACCGGCTTGCTGAAAAAATAACCCTGAAAAAGATGAAAGCCTAACTTTTTAAAAGACTCAAATTCTTCATAGGTTTCCACTTTTTCGGCGAGAAAAACCGTATGGCGCAATAAGTCCCGATTAGCGCGGATATAATCGCTAATTTCTTCGTGCTGACTTCTCCTTATGTCAAATTTAATCACATTGACATAAGGCATAAAGGCTTCCCATTGGTTTCCGGGTGCGAAATCATCCAGCGCAATGCGAAAACCCAGCGTGTGCATACGTTTGACGGTTTCCAGCAGTTTAATATCCGGCTCGGCGTTTTCCAGAATTTCAATCACCACGCGATTTATCGGCAGCGTTTCTGCCAGGCCTTCAACCAGCAACTGGTAGGGAAAATTGACGTAAACAGTACTGTTGTCGCTCTTACGGCCCACCGGCGCACTGAGAAACTGCTCTTCGATTAACTGTGTGGTGGCCTGTTCCGCAGAGATGTCGGGGAAGCGGTTATCCATGCTGTTCCGAAAGAGAAGTTCGTAACCGACGGTGTTTAATTGGTTATCAAAAATCGCCTGTCTGGCCACAAAAGAATACATTCGCCACCTCGTACACCGTGTACTTTTGTATAAGTTTTCCAAATATATAAGCAACATTAACACCCTGGCTACCGGAACCGTGTGACTGCGGCAAAATATTTGACTTTTATTGTTAAAGCGTAGGCCAGCAAAGCGGGAAGTGCCCAGGCAGCAGGGACTTTGGCGCGGTATTAAAGCCTGATGACCGGTGTATCAGGCTTTTTTCCTTAGGAGGGTTCAAAACAGAGCGGGCGTTCGTAGCAAGCGTCACAACTCGGCGAGCGGCACACCACTTCGCCTTCGCTATGCAGACAACGTTGGCGGTAGAAAAACTTTTTCCAGCGCATATTGTTGCTGTTCATCTCAACAAGGGGGGCGAAGCAATCACTCATTAGCTCTCTGAGCTCGGCACGCGAGCTGAGCCCCAGATCCTGCCACAGGTGGTTAAAAGCCAGTGATGCACTGGCAATAATGTGCTGCATCGGTGCGGCATCTGCCGACATATGGCACTCCAGCCACAGGGCAAGTTCGGCGCGCTCTGCGGTACGCGTGGCGTTGAGTTCACTCATGAGTTTTTGTCGCAAACGGCAGTCCGCAGGCATGTCTGGCGCAGGGGGCGCGAAACGTGCCTGCAAGTTTTCCCAGTCGCTCACGCTTAAACCCATTCTTTCCGGATAGCAACCTTCACCGTGCAGATAAAGCCACAGCAAGCGCCGTAGCCAGTCATCAACGCGCATTATGCTACCCCCTTGTTTTGCCCCTCTGTTGGCGCAGTTTGCCACCAGCGTAGCAGCGAAGAAGCGATGGGTTGCCAGGCGTCATCAACGCAGGGCTGAATGCCACGCGATTGCAGTTTTTGCCAGGGCTCGTAGCCGATTCGGGCGCAGAAGACGGCTTTCACATCGGCCAATAAGTCGAGCACGGCGTCCATCCGCGCATCGCTTTCCTGCGGCTCACAGTTATCTGAACCCTTGCAATATTTCGGTGTGAAACGTTCATTGACCAACACGGCGCCCGCAGCCGATAAACTGTAAATACGAAAGCGGTCCGCATGGCCAAAATGGCAGTCGATCAGCTCGCCATGCGTCGAGGCTACCGCTACCAGACAGGCCTCCGTGTCCTCGGATTCGCCTTTGGTGACGATGCTGGCGTGAAGCTGCGCGCGGCGAAACAGGGTCGGTAGCCACGGCTGCGGGGCCGATTCTACGGGTGCCAGTGCAAACTGCTGGCTGCGATCTTCGCCGAGCATGCCGATGGCATCAGCGCGGCACTGCTGGCAGTGCGTCATTTGTGGCATCACTTCACCACAGGTTTCGCGCACGCGCGCTACCATCTCTGCATCGGGTTCCGCCTGGCCGTTAAGCCCAAAAACCGTGCCGTGCTCCGGGCGGGCTATCAGCGGCATAATGTTGTGAATAAACGCGCCAGCCCCGCGCAGTTCGCGGCTGACATCGGCCAGCGCGAAGTCGTTAATACCGGGGATCAGTACCGAGTTGATTTTCACCAGCACGCCTTGCGCCGTCAGGCGACGAACGCCCTCCAGTTGACGGGCTATCAATATTTCACCCGCTTCGCGCCCGCTATAACGTTCGCCCTCCAGCCACAGCCAGGCGTAGATCCGCGCGGCGATCTCCGGGTCGAGCGTATTGATGGTCACCGTAACGTGATCGACGCCGATATTGACCAGCCGTTCAACGGCGTCTGGCAGCATCAATCCGTTGGTTGAGAGGCACAATTTCATATCCGGGAGCTGTTCACGCACCAGTTCCAGCGTGGTAAATGTCCGTCCGATATTCGCCAGTGGGTCGCCAGGCCCTGCAATACCAACGACGGAGAGTTGCGGAATAGCCGTCGCAACTTGCCGTACTTTCGCGACCGCCTGTTCGGGGGTTAAGAGTGACGATGAAACGCCAGGCCGGGATTCGTTACTGCAATCGAATTTGCGATTGCAGTAGTTACATTGCAGGTTACAGGCAGGCGCCACCGGTAAATGCATTCGCGCAAAGCGGTGATGACCGCTTTTTGAGTAGCAGGGGTGCAGCGCCACTTTACCGGCAACGGCATCAGAAAGCGGTTCAGCCGGCGTTGCCTGGCCGCGGGAACCGCCAGCGGCGGATGAGCAGGACATCATAGAAGGTACCTCCGTTTACGGAATTATCCTTCGGTGGTGCAAATCCCGTTCCGATTATAACCTATTAAAAAATATGACTATTTATTTTGTGGTGTTGTCGGTTTTGTGGCATTTGGCTGACAATGTGCCGAATGCCACAACCGCTGTTTACAGCCTTGGCAGGGTAATATCCATCGTCTGAATGCGATAGGCGACCTGGCGTGGCGTCATCCCCAGCAATCGCGCCGCTTTGGCTTGTACCCATCCCGCTTTTTCCAGCGCCGCAATCAGCCGCTGACGCTCATCAAGGTTGTTATCGAGCCAGTTATCTTCGTGCGTGACGTTGATAACTGGCGGTTTGGTTGGATTATCGCGATGGTTAAACAAAATCACGTCCCGATCGATCAGACCGTTCTCCGACATCACCGCAGAGCGCTCAAGGCAGTTTTCCAGTTCACGCACATTACCGGGCCAGCTGTAGCTCATCAGCAAGCGGATAGCCCCCTCGCTAATGCGCAGCGTACGATTCTGGTTCCGGGCGATTTTACGCACCAGAAAATGCGCCAGCTCGCCAATGTCCTCCTGGCGTTCACGCAGCGGGGGCAGAGCGATGGGCATCACATTCAGGCGGTAATAAAGATCTTCGCGAAAGTGCCCCAGACGGACTTCATCTTCAAGATTGCGGTTAGTCGCGGCAATAATGCGCACATTCACTTGCAATGTTTCATCGCCGCCGACACGTTCCATTTCGCCTTCCTGCAAAATGCGCAGCAGCTTCGCCTGAAAGGAGGCGCTACTTTCCCCAATCTCGTCAAGAAACAGCGTGCCACCGTCGGCCAGCTCAAAACGGCCTTTACGCTGGCGCACCGCGCCGGTAAAGGCCCCTTTTTCGTGACCAAACAATTCGCTTTCCAGCAGTGTGTCCGGCAGCGCCGCACAGTTGAATTTCACAAATGGCGCACTGGCGCGCGGCGAATTGTGGTGGATGGCGTTGGCAATCAGTTCCTTGCCGGTGCCGCTCTCGCCGCGCACCAGAACGGTGGTGTCCCAGCGAGAAACCTGGCGAATAATCTCCATGGTCTGGCGCATCGCCGGGCTGTTACCGACCATGTTTTCAAAGCCGAATGTGCGTGAAGCGCTGCAAGATTTCGGGCTGGCGGGCTGCGTGATAGCTGTGCGCGGGGAAGGGCGCGCTGCCGGTGGTGCCATCAAACGCACGGTTTGCGCCACCAGGTTGGCGACTGTTTCCAGAAAGCGGGTGCAGGCGGGTAACCGCTCTTCGTAACGTGCCATGGGTTGCGCCGTCAGCACACCAAACGTCTGCGCATCCGGCCCGATCAGCGGCACGGCGATAAACGGCAGGTTGTAATCATACAGCCCGAGGCGGTCAAGAAAGCGCTGATCGTCAGCAACACGCGCCAGCACTAAAGATTGCCCTTGTGAAAGCACCGTACCGACTAGCCCTTCGCCCGGACGGTAGCGGATTTGCGAACTGCCGGGGATCAACTGCTGATCGGCTTCCTGCAACGCTTCAATATTCAAAATCGCCTGCTGGCTGTCGTACAGACAGATCATTCCGTGCTGCAAAAAGGCGTCATTGTGCAATACGCACAGCACTTGCTGGAGCGTCTGATCGACCTCGGTGGCCCGGCTGAGTACCACGCTTATCCGCTGCATCGCGGTGAATTGCTGGGATAAATCGAAGCGCCAGACGGTATTACCCGACTCGGTTTGCTGGGTCATTTTGAGCCTCCGGTCAGTGAGTGAAATAGCGGGAATCGCAGGGTCAGGCAGCTTCCCCCTTCGGGGCGTGACGTCAGTTCTATCGCGCCATGGTGGTGTGCCACCAGCGTCTGAATCAGGCGCAGCTCCATCCCTTTTCCCGGCGCGTTAAGCGCATCCGGCGAGTGGGTATGGCGCACCGGAATCAGCGGCACATTGTCAGTGATATACAACGAGAGCCAGCCCTCTTCTTCGCGGGCGTAAATCTGCGTTTGTGCGGTGAAATCACGCAGCCCGGCGGCAATATCCAGCGTGCGATCGAGCCACAGACTCAGGCAGGCCAACAACTGGGTGCGTTGACCAAACCCCACCAGATGATGAGAATCCAGCGTGACCTGCAAATTTTTACCCTGTTCGTAGCGGGTGTGGTAAAGCGCGCGCAGATCGTCAAAAAAGGGTTGCAGCGGCCAGACTGCCGCATTTTCAAGCTCCAGCGACGGGCGGCAACGTTTCAGCCGCGCCATCGCTTCTTCGCCTTCACGCCACGCGGCATCCAGTGCCACATTGCTGTTATCACTGCCATTTAAACGCCGCGCTGCCGCCAGCATATTGATAGGGCAGTTAAGCTGGATCAGCGCGGCGTCGAGCGCTTCGCGGATCGCAGCCAGCAGTTTGCCGCTGGTCATCTGCTGTTTAAGGCGGTCAAGCCGTCCTTGCTCCTGCTGCTGGCGCTGTTGAGTGTCGTCGGTGATGACCACCAGCGTGCGCGTCAACGTATTATCGATAAAGTAGCGACCGGCTTCTTCGCTGACGCCAGGCAGCGCCCAGCAGGTGACTGACAACCAGCGCACCGCGCCGCGCAGCACTACCGGTAATACCTGGCCGTTTGCCAGCTCCGCTTTACGGGCTGAAAAATTGAGTTCGTTCAGGAGCTCTTTTCCGCCGCAGTCGGCACAGAACGTTTTGTAGGCGAGGTTATCCATGATCACATGGTCGCGTTCATCCACTACGACCACCGCCGCCGGAATGTTATTCAGCACCGCTTCGGTCAGCGTCATGTGATTACGCAATCGCTGCTCCAGCGCATAACTGGTGCTGATATCGCGCTGCATTGCCAGGTAGTGTTCCAGTTCGCCAAACGGGTTAATCACCGGGGTGATATCGATCTCGACCAGATACAGGCTGCCGTCACGGTGACGGTTGATCAATTGCCCGCGCCAGGGGCGGCGTTGCAACAGGGTGTGCCACATATCCTGGTAGATTTCCCGTGGTGTTTGCTTACTGGCAAGCAGGCGGGGATTTTGCTGCAACAACGCTTCAAGTTCATAGCCGGTCTGGCGGCAAAACGCCGGGTTGGCATAGACAATGCGGGCTTCGGCATCGGTCAGTGAAATGGCGACGGGGGCTTCCTCAACGATGGTAAAAAACAGCCCAGGGTGTTGTTGCGAGAGCGCACCGGCAATTGCCTCGGGGGCGCTGGCATCCATCATCATATTCAGGGTCATCGCACACTCCTGCGGTCAGTTAATCGTGTCGTAGTTCTGACAATTTGTGCCACCTGGCGACTTTCGCCCGGACAACATGTCAGGCCCGTATAACCATGCAAAGAGTGAACCTTTTGGCTGATAACCCGACAAAACCTTGATCCAGATCGGTATTCAGCGCGGTATAAGCGCTAAAGGCCCGTCTGGTGGGCATCTGCGAGAAGATGCGCTGCCAAAAAAAGCGCCAGACTGGTGCACAAATAACCATTCTGGTGCAGGGGTTGCTCGTAACGAAAACTGGCACGCTCTTCGCAATATCTAACGCGTTCACCGCATTTTCTCGGCGGAATTTCTTTTTCAACAGGAGCGCGTGTTATGGCAAATATTGGAATTTTTTTCGGCACCGACACCGGCAAGACCCGCAAAATTGCCAAACAGATCCATAAAAAACTGGGTGAACTGGCGGATGCGCCGGTCAATATCAACCGGACCGATCTTGAAACCTTTCTCTCTTATCCGGTGCTGATATTAGGCACCCCGACGCTTGGAGACGGGCAGTTGCCGGGGCTTGCGGCGGGGTGCGAGGATGAATCCTGGAGTGAATTTGTCACCCAACTGCAAAGCGATAGCTTGAGTGGTAAAACGGTGGCGTTGTTTGGTCTGGGCGATCAGGTGGGTTACCCGGATAATTTCGCCAGCGGCCTGCGCCCGCTGTACGACACGCTGAAAAGCTGCGGTGCGCAGATGGTTGGTCACTGGCCGAATGAGGGATACACATTTGGTTCGTCGTCCGCGCTTGAGGCGGATAACTTTATTGGTCTGGTACTGGATCAAGATAACCAGTACGACCTGAGTGATGAACGCATTGAGGCGTGGCTGGGCACGCTCAAACCGCTGATCCTCTAATGCCTGAAAAGCCCGGTTGACAACCATCGCCGGGCTTTTCAGTGCGCCTGTAATAAGGATGCCAGCCACTGACGTTGCCACTGCTGCTGGGACTGGCGGTACAAATACTCCCGCGCTTTCGCCAGCGCTTCCTCCTGGGCCATCGGTGCGGGTTGGCGAATCTGTTCACACCACAGCAAATGCCAGCCGAGTGCCGTTTCGACAGGCTGGCTAATCTCATCTGTTTGTAGCGTAAACAGCACCTTTTCCAGTTCCGGAAAGAGCAGACCGCGACTTACCCAGCCCAGACGCCCACCTTCCAGCGCGCTGGGGCAGTGCGAGTGGTGTCTTGCCAGCCGGGCAAAGGCAGAGCGGTTGTTACTGATTTGCTGATAAATAGGGGTTATCTGCTTTCGTACCTCGGCATCATTTTGCTCTACGGTAAGCAGCAAGTGCGAGGTTAAGCGTTGTTCCGGGCGCATAAATTGCGCCCGATGTTGCTGATACCAACGCAGCACGCTCTCTTCGTCCGGGACGGGGGCTGTGCTTGCTATTTCAGCAAACTGCGTTTCCAGGTGCACATGATGCGCAATCACCGCCTGGCGCTCGGCTGGGGAAAAAGGGCTTTCATTGAGCTGCGGTGCCAGTGATGCCGCCACGGCATTACGTGCATCGTCAGTAATGATTTCGTCGCGTGTCATATTAACGACCGCCTGTTCGAGCTGGCGCTGGCGCGCCCAGGCACGGTCAAATGCTTGTTGGTGTGCCGCCGGGATGTTTTCCGGCTCGCAGTGCCAGCGGGTCAGCGCCAGCCGTCGGCGGGCGAAACGCTCCCACGGCATCATAGTGGCGTCTCCAGCAAGATCATGGCGCTGGCGGGAACCTGAAACCAGCGCCCGGAAAAGGTGACGGTGTAACTATCGGCATCCTCTCCCTGGCCCGTGGCGGTGATATGACCCTGTTCTCCGGCGGCCACGACAATGTTGTCGCCGATGGCCAGCGCGTGGCGGCAGGCGACGGTATCGCCGTACTGGAACTGCCCGGCGTGCCAGGGTTCGGAAAGTGGGAGCAATTCTTGTTCACGGCAGCCAACAATCAAGCCGCAGTCGGGAAAATGGATTTGATAGATAACTTTATCCATCAGGAAAGTGCCCTGTTCACGAACAAAACCCGTGCTACCCCGGCGCACCAGCAAATCACCGCGCCGGTAACCCGGCATGGTGCCATCGTTGCGGATAGCGCGGCTAACGCGGACTTCCTCACCGAACGCATACTTTCGCTTCATGATGTGTGCTCCGTTGTACAGTGCTCGTAGCTTTCCGCCAGCAGTTTGCGCGCCAGTAGCCAGGGCTCGGGGGGAGTGACCTCGAGCAGATTACGCAGCGGTACATTGTCGCGCAGGCGCTGATGAAATTCGCGCAGCACCGGCAGGCAGCAACGGCGCAGCGTTAGCGGTTCATAAGGAACGGAGAAAAAGGTAAAAAAGGATTCGGCGCTGTCGAGTTCATCCACGCCGGGAATCTGATAAAACCATTCCATCTTTAGCCTCTCGCCAGGTGTGGGGCGCTTGTGCCACACAATGTGGTGTAAAGCGCGATCAGTTCATCGTCATGCGGGGTGCGTTTGCTGCTCTCAGCCACGCGGCGAATGGCGGGCAGCAGCAGGTCGATTTGCAGGGCGTTAAGGTGATAGCCCAGCCGGGTAAACACGCCTTCCACGGCCTGACGACCAGAGTGTTTACCGAGCACCAGCCGGTACTCACGCCCCATCAGCGCCGGGTCGATGGCCTGGTAGCTTTCGCGATCGCGCAGCAGGGCGGCGACATGTACGCCGGATTCGTGGGTGAATACCTGCGCGCCAACCAGCGGTTGTTGTGGGTCAATGGGGCGCCGGGCGGCATCGGCGACCTGCTGGCAGAGCAACGGTAATTGCGTGAAATCCACACCGCTATCCAGCCCCAGACAGCGGCTCAGACCGAGTGCGACGGTTTCCAGCGCGGCGTTTCCGGCGCGTTCGCCAAGACCCAGCACGGTAGTATTCACACTGGTTGCCCCGGCGCGTACCGCTGCCAGCGTATTGGCGGTCGCCATTCCGAGATCGTTATGGGCGTGCATTTCAATTTCACCGGACCAGCATTGACGCAGGGCGCTGATGCGCTGTGTGGTGGTTAACGGGTCGAGCAGGCCAAGGGTATCGGCAAAACGCAACCGCTGTGCACCTGCGCTGATGGCGACTTGCGCAATGTCCGCTAATGTGTGATCGCTGGCGCGTGAAGCGTCTTCGCAACCAATACAGACCTGTAACCCCTGGTGTCGCGCCTGTGCGATCAGTGTGGCCAGCTTATCCAGCACGACCGGCAGCGGTTCGCGCAATTTGTACTGCCGCAGCTTATCAGAGGCGGGCAGCGAGATATCCACCCAGTCCATGCCGAGATCGGCGCTCTGGGCGATTTCGTCGGTGTTCATGCGACACCAGGCCATTAGCGTGGCGTCAGGCAGTTGCTGGCGCACCTGGCGCATCCGTTGGCGTTCTTCGCGCCCCATCGCTGGCGTGCCGACTTCCAGCGCAGTCACGCCGGCGGCAAACAGCGCTTCGGCAATGGCGATTTTCTCGCTAGCGCAAAAGGCAACGCCGGGGCTCTGTTCGCCGTCGCGCAGCGTGGTGTCATTGATCAGTACGCTGGGCATGTTGCCGCCTTAGCCGTAAACCGGCGTAAATGTGGCGGGTATCGGGCCTTCCTGCCAGTACGGGGAAAGTGCGCGCAGACGCGCAATAATGCCTGGCAGCGTCTCTATTACATAGTCGATCTCTTTTTCCCGCGTGTAGCGCGAGAGTGAAAAACGGATACTGCCATGCGCTGCCGTGTAGGGAATGTTCATTGCCCGCATCACATGCGACGGTTCCAGCGAGCCGGAGGTGCAGGCGCTGCCGCTGGAGGCGGCGATCCCCGCCTGGTTGAGGAGCAGTAAAATGGCTTCCCCTTCGATAAATTCAAACGCCAGGTTCGCCGTGCCAGGGACGCGAGGTTGATCGCCGCCCATCACCATCACTGACGGCACCTGTTTCACCAGTTCGTTTTGCAGGCGATCGCGCAGGCTGGCGATGCCTACGCTACCTGGCAGGTGTATCTGCGCCAGTTCACACGCTGCGCCCATGCCAACAATCCCGGCGATATTCTCAGTACCGGCGCGGCGACCACGCTCCTGATGCCCACCGCGCAACAGAGGACGAAAGCGCGTGCCACGACGCAAATAGAGGCAGCCAACACCCTTCGGGCCGTGCAGTTTATGCGCCGAGCAGGAGAGCATATCGATCTGCGTGCGAGCGATATCCAGTGGAATTTTGCCAACCACTTGTACCGCGTCGCAGTGAAACAGTGCGCCATATTCCTGCGCCATGGCGGCCATCTCAATAACCGGAAACAGTACGCCGGTTTCGTTATTCGCCCACATCACGCTCACCGCCGCCACACGTGTGCTCAGTGCGCGACGATACTGTTCCATATCCAGCGCGCCGCTAGTATTGACGCCAATGCGATGGATAAGGTAACCCTGACGTTCCAGATGTTCACACACGGCGAGGGTGGCTGGGTGTTCAACGGCGGTGATAATAATCTCCCGGCGCTCTGGCATCAACTCAACGCAGGCGTGCAGCGCGGTGCTGGTGGCTTCGGTTGCACAGGAGGTGAAGATGATTTCGCTGCTGTGATCGGCGCCCAGCAGCGCGGCGACTTGCTGGTGTGCGCGTTCAAGCGCGGCGCGGGAGGGGGTGCCAAAGTCGTGAATCGACGACGGGTTACCGTAATGTTCGGTTAAGAATGGCATCATCGCTTCCAGCACCATCGGGTCGATACGGGTGGTGGCGTTATTGTCCAGATAGACCTGTTTCATAGTTTCTCCCCCAACGGTTGAAATGTGGTGGCTCAGGCGGCCACAACGGTCATATAACAGCCGGTACGCTCCATCAGTTTTTGCTGCAGCCAGGCCAGCGTCATGTCGGTCATCATGCAGCCGCTGCAACTCCCGGAAAGGCTGACGGTCACGGTGTGATTGGCGACGCTCAGGAGCGACATATCGCCACCATCGGCCTGGATATGCGGGCGTAATTCGGTGATCGCATCGACCACTTCCTGCCAGTGCGGATCTTTCTCTGTGGCGACGGGAATAGCGGCCTGCGGGTGCTGCGCGAGAATATCGGCCAGCGCCAGTTCAATTTTTTCATGGCACGCGGTACAGCCGCCGCCCGCTTTGGTGTAGTTGATCACCTCTTCAAGGGTGGTCAGGCCATTGCTCAGTACCGCCCGGCGAATTTGCCCTTCATCGACGCCGAAGCATTTGCAAATCAGTGCGCCTTCTTCGTGATCATCTTCCAGCGTTTCGCCACGGTAATGGGCGATTGCCGCCCGCAGCGCCTCCTGACCCATCACCGAGCAGTGCATTTTTTGCGGCGGCAGGCCATCGAGGTAATCCGCAATCTGCTGGTTGGTCACTTGCTCGGCCTGCGCCAGCGTGCGGCCAATAATCAGCTCGGTGAGGGCGGAAGAGGAGGCAATCGCGCTGCCGCAGCCAAACGTCTGAAACCCGGCTTCGAGAATGGTTTCACTTTGCGGGTCTACTCGTAGCATCAGCCGCAGCGCATCGCCACAGCTCAACGATCCCACATCGCCCACGGCGTTGGCGTTATCTACCACCCGCGCGTTACGGGGATTAAAAAAATGATCTTTCACTTTCTCGGAGTAATTCCACATGTGCCTGGCTCCCAGGAGAGATGACGGAAAGCGCCGTTGCGCATTTCACCGCCTCAATCAACGGCGGGTTATGACAACCAAGCAAAAGCAATACCAGAAGGGAAAAACGTTATATTTCAATAAAGTAAAAATTGAGGCCAACATAAAACTTTGCGCTGTGTCGCAATTTTATGTTGGCTTTGTCACACAACCGACACGGACTGTGTCTAATGCTCATCTTCTTCCTGCCATGTCTGTTCCTGCAGAAACTGGGCGAAGCGTTGCGGATTGCGGGCGGTTTTACGCTGCTCTTTGTCATACCAGTAGTGCTGGATCTCCTGTAACAACCCGGCAATGGTGGTTTCTTGCGGTACACGTACCGCGCGCACGCCGACTTGCAAAAGCTGGCGAAAAACAGCTTCACCAATCGCCACGCAGTAGAGTGTGACGCAATCTTCCAGCGCGTGAATGCGACAATTGAGCTTCTCTTGTTGGTGCCCGGCGAGCACGGAGAAATCCACCACCCGTAACAGCGTGACTTCGCTCTCTTTGACGCCATAGACCACTAATTTTGGCGTGGCGCCAAAGTGCTGATCCACATGGCGATAATCAGAACTGGCAAAGGCGACTTTCATTGACCATTCGTCCGAGCAAATAGTGCTGAACTGACGATTAACATGCGGCATACAGATCTCCTGGCGTAACGTTGTCGCCAAAGTGCTGGCGCAGCGGCGAGCGATAGATTGCAAGGGGGTGATGGCGTTCACGCATCACATTCGCCAGTTCAAACAGCGTGTCACGAATGCCGCTATAGCCCTGGCGTACACGACGAAATTCTCCCAGACGGTCATAAACCGGGAAACCGGTGCGGATAAGCGACAAATCAAACTGTGTGGCGAGATCGGCGGCATGAGAGTTGGCCACCAGCAACGCGGCAGGCGTATCACACAGCAGATCCTGCATATCCTCCAGGTCGCCTATCACTACCGTTTCGACCGGCAGATGTTGCAATCCCGGTTGGCTGACCGGCGCGACAATTGGTCCAGGGATCATGCCCAGGCTGCGAGCGAAATCGCACCACGCCGCCAGGTGATCACCTTCTGCTGCCATGGCGATAGCGGCACCCTGTAACCACATATGGCAATCGATCATCGCATCCTGAACTTGCCCGCGCTGGCGCTCAATCCACGCGGGGACATCCCGACCGGAGAGCGTTTTCAATCGATGGATAAACGTGTCGCACGCTTCAAGCGTCATCAGATGTGGCAGGGTGATCACTTCGCCACGGCTGCGCTGCGCCAGTAACCCTGCTGCACGCCCCAGCGAGTTACCAATCACGAAGGTGGCCTGGTTTTGCCCCATCTGTTCAATCATGCGCAGCGACGTTCCTCCCTGGGTAACGGGCGAAAAATCACCGTTTGCCAGATGCCCATCCAGCGACAGCGACAGATCCGGCACAATCACCGGTTGCAGGCCAAAGGCTTCAACATAACTGCGTAGCAATTCGATATCGCCCGGCGTCAGTAAATGGCTGACCAGCAAGTTCACGCGGCGGTTGCGCAGGCTGGTGGCGGGCTGCGCGGGCACCCACTGTTCAATCATGCTTTCCAGCACTGCGCTGTAGCCGTTTTCCAGCGAGCCATAGAAATCCGGCGTGTTTACGGTGAGCAGCGCAACGCCTTTATGGCGGGGGAAATCGTCACGAAACTGGCGCACCACCCGAGAAATATCGCTGCCCTGGGCTTCTGAAAGCCCGGTGCTGAGCAGCACAATGGATTTCGCGGCGTTGCGCTGGCAGAGAACGTTGAGTGCGGTAAAAATGTTTTCATCGGCACCCATAATGGTGGATGTGGGGTCCATCGCCGTTGATTGCAGCGGAATGGGATCGTGAAAGTGTTGAATAAAGAAAACTTTCGCGAACGCACTGCATCCCTGTGCGCCGTGTACCAGCGGGATGCTCTGTTCGAATCCCAGGCTCGCAAGGATCGCGCCGAGCGGTTGGCCACTTTTTATCGGGCTGACCGCCAGCGGTTTTTTATTACGAAGAATTTCGGCCATTGTTAGCTCCTTATTGCCACGGCGCGCGGGTATGCGTTTGCGGCCAGACCGGGCTTTCCAGGGTCTGACAAAGTTGTTCGGCAAGGGTGATGATGCCGCGATAACCGGCAAAAGCGTGTTCACGTTCCTGGTTAATATCCAGAAAGGGCAGACGCGCTTTATAGGCGGTGTACATATTGCGTCCGCCAGCGATCATCATGTCGGCTTTGTAGCGATAAACCACATCCAGCAAGGAGCGGGCATTGCCCTCATCCAGCATGATAGCGTCATCGCCCATCAGTTCACGGATGCGCTGTTTATCCTCTTCGGTGGATTTGCGGGTTCCGGTAGCGACGACCGTCATGCCGAGATCCTGCAGTGCCGAAACGACTGACCAGGATTTAACGCCGCCGGTATAAAGCAGCACCTTTCTGCCGCGTAAACGTTCGCGCAGCGACACCAGCGCCTGTTCTGCTGCGTGCTCCTCACGCGCGATCAGTTGCTCGGTTCGCGCCATTAAATCGTTATCGCCGGTGAGTGTTGCCAGCTGGCGCAGGGCATCGGAGGTGGCGCGAACGCCATAAAAACTGCCTTCAAACCACGGTGTGCCGTAGCGTTGCTCCAGCGATCTGGCGACATTAATCAGCGCTCTGGAGCAAACCAACATATTGACCTGCGCACGGTGCAACGTCTGGATCTCGGCAAAACGCCCGTCGCCGGAAAGGGAACCCAGGATGCGAATTCCCAGCTCATCCAGCAGCGGCTGGATATGCCAGAACTCTCCGGCGATGTTAAATTCGCCAATCAGGCCAATGTCATGGCGATGCGCCGGGGCAAAAGGCGTATTTTCCGGCCACGGCGCGGGTTCGCGTCCGCCGATGACTTTTTTCACCATCACGTCGCCCGCCAGGCGGTTACCCAGGTTTTTGCTACCGTAAAAACCGGCCACATCAACGGCAATCACGGGCACTCCGGTGGCGGTTGCCGCAGCCTGGCAGACAGCTTCAATGTCATCGCCTTCCATTGCCGGAACACAGGTGTTGTAAATAAATACCGCCGCCGGGTGATAGCGGTCGACAATATGGCGTACTGCGTGGAACAGCCGCCGTTCGCCACGCCCCATGATGACATCCTGCTCGTTCAAATCGGTGGTGAATCCAAGCCGGTTGATGCGTGGACCAGAGCTCAGGCTGCCGCGGTTATCCCATGAACTACCGGCGCAGCCAATCGGGCCATGTACCAGATGCGCCACATCGGAAAACGGCAGCAGGGTGATTTGTGCGCCGTCGAAGGCGCAACCTCCGGCGGTGGCACCGGGTTTTGGCGCGCTACAGCCAGATTTCTGTTTATGGTTATGCTCGCAGGCAGGCTCATCGAGCAGCGCCAGGATATCGTTCCCCTTCATCATCACCTCATTTTCTGGTTGGGTTAGCGTTAACGGTGCAAATCGCAAGCCAGAAAAGAGTGATTGATTTTTAAGGAGAAAGTGTTGTGCGCTTTGTGACAAAGCAGACAATTGGCGCAATGCCCACGCCAAAAAAACGCCCCCATAGCGGGGGGCGTTTGGGGGCTAAAATACTCGAGCTTCCAGCGGATTCGCGCGCTCAAGTCGTTTCGCCAGCCACGGTGGTAACGGCCCGGCCAGCAAGCTCTGGATGGCAGCGCACTGGGACAAAATGGTATTGCCCGGTGCCACTTTCATCGGGTGAATATTATGACGAATCAACCGTGCGGCTGCCGGGCCGCCGATAGCTTCACAAAACAACAAATGGCAGTCGTTGAGCAACTGCGCGCGGATTTCGTTCGGTTCCTGGTTTTGCGGGTGAGAAGGGTAGCGGCGCAGGTCATGTAACCAGCCCCCCTGGTCATCAAATCCGTAGATAAAAAACAGCCGCCCCTGGCCGAAATGACCGTTAATGGTTAGCCCATCCTGCGAGCAGAAAGCAGCAATCAACTGCGGACGGCGGTTTTTGGCAGCCTGCACCTGCAAATGCGCCGGCAATTCGCCGCGCAGACAGGCTTTTACCCGCGCCCAGCGCCCGTTGGACATCAATGCTTCCGCATAAGGAAAATGGGCTTCCAGTCGCGGCAGTTCGAGCGCTGCCAGCCCATCGGGTGTCAGCACTTCATCACTGCTATGAGTGAGCCATGCCATAATTTGCGCCGGTTGCAGCTCCGGCAGGCACTGAAACAGCGCCAGCATCCGCCAGAACAGCGTATCGTTGTCGGACATTGCTCATCTCCTTATACCTGCGCGTCGCGGGTGGCACGCAGACTGAGTGGAAAAGTAGGGCGGCCAGGTTGCAGATTGACGTAATAACGGCGTCCACCTTCAAGTTCAAGCGCGCCGCCCCAGTGTTCCGGCGTGTCATGTTCAACCTGTACAACTCTGGCTTCCAGATCTTGTTTAGCGATATAGCAATACAGATCCGCGCCGCGCTGGCGAAGAATAACGACCGGCATAGAGCCTCCCGGGCCCCGCGTGACGCGGGGCATGTGATGGTTAACGGATAAGATCGAAGCTGTAGTCGGTTTTGCCGAGCTTGATGGTCTCTTTGTCTACTTTCTCCAGCACCGCATTCACCAGCGTAGTGAGAATGCTCATGGCGCCCTCATAGCCCCAGGTTGTCTGTCGGTGCAGATGGTGACGGTCGAACAACGGAAAACCGAGGCGGATCAGCGGGACTTCAAACTGTTCACCCTTGGCTAAGGTATCGCGCTGAATGAACTTGCCGTACGAGTTGCCAATCATAAAATCCGGCTGGCGGGTAAACATCAGCGAGCGAAAATGCCACAAGTCGCAGTTGATAAACACTTCGCTCTCCTGGCCGTACGGTGAGGCCTCGAGCATTTTCTTCATCGCTTTCTGCCAGCGTTTGTTACCGTTGTGACAGAGGATAACGGTCGGTTCGCAGCCCAGTTCCAGCAGGAAACGGGTCAATCCCATGACAAAATCCGGGTCGCCAAACAGACCGAATTTTTTACCGTGTAGCCAGGTGTGAGAGTCGAGCATCATATCGACCAGCCGCCCGCGCTCCAGCGCCAGCGTATCGGGGATGGCCTTACCGGTTAACTGGCTAATCGCCATCAACAGTTCGTCTGTTCCTGCCAGCCCAACGGGAATGGAAACCTCGGTGGCAGGCTGTTTCCACATCTCCTGCACCACTTTTTTGCTTTTCACCAGTTGCCAGGGTTGCAGCAGCAGCGTGTCGATAGCGTCCGGCGCATCGCGCATCTCTTGCTGCGTTGTACCACCTGCGTACATCTGATAATGCCCGTTGGCAGGGGTATCAAGCACTTCCGACGGATCGGAGAGCAAACTTGCCTGCACCTCCATTTGCTCCATCATGCGTTTCAGCACACGGAAATTACCGAGATAGGTTTCAAACCCGGTCACCAGGTTGAGGCGTGAAATTTTACCGGGCTGTGCTTCATGGCTTGCCGTAAAGGTACGGGCAAAGCCTTCAAACATGTTGTCCCAGCCGGTGATATGGCTACCAATGAAACTGGGGGTATGTGCATAGGGCACGGGGATGGCGGCATCCAGGAAACCATCTTTTTTGGCGTTAGCGATAAAGGCCTGCAAATCATCACCGATCACTTCCGCCATACAGGTGGTAGAGACGGCGATAATCTCCGGTTTATACAGCGCGCTGGCGTTTTGTAGCCCGGTATTGAGGTTGTTATTACCGCCGAACACCGCCGCGTCTTCCGTCATTGAATCCGACACGCAGGCCACCGGTTCTTTAAAGTGGCGGTTAAAGTAAGTACGGAAATAGGCCACGCAACCCTGTGAACCGTGCACATACGGTAGGGTATTGGCAAACCCCAGCGAACAGAGCACCGCGCCCAGCGGCTGGCAGGCTTTTGCCGGGTCGATAGTCAGCGCTTCGCGTTTGAAGTTCAGCGCTTCGTATTCCGGGGTAGTGGTCCATTGAAAAACTTCCTGCACACGCTCCGGCGAGTGTGCCTCTTCGAATGCCCGTTTACCGGCAAATAACGTCTGGTAAGCATCCTGTTCAAACAGGGGATGGCAATTCTGTATTTTCTCAGCAGTCTGGCTCATGGTGTTCTCCTCCCGCGCCACAAATCGGTGAACAAGCGGGATAACAGGATAAAAATCAGGCGGATTTCAGCCACGGCGCGGTCAACTGGCCCCAGGCGGGGTTGTTGAGCGTCATATCCATATCGCGGGCGAAGATGGCGAAGCCGTCATAGCCGTGGTACGGGCCGGAGTAATCCCAGGAGTGCATCTGGCGAAACGGCACACCCATTTTCTGAAAGATGTATTTTTCTTTGATGCCGGAACCGATGAGATCCGGTTTCAGCGCGTTGACAAACGCCTCCAGCTCATAGCTGCTGGCGTCATCAAACAGCAGCGTGCCTTCTTTCAGATCCGGCAGAGTGCGGTCGTAATCATCGTTATGACCAAACTCGTAACCGGCGGCGATGATCTCCATCCCCAGGTCTTCATAGGCACCAATCACATGGCGCGGACGCAGCCCGCCCATATAGAGCAGCACTTTGCGACCCTCCAGACGTGGGCGATATTTGGCGATAATGGCGTCGTTCTGCGCCTGGTATTTGGCGATCACCGCTTCGGCGTTAGCGCGAATGGTGTCGTCAAACTGGTCGGCGATTTTGCGCAGCGATTCCGCGATTTTCGTCGGGCCAAAGAAGTTGTATTCCATCCACGGAATACCGTGCTTCTCTTCCATATGGCGCGAGATGTAGTTCATTGAGCGGTAGCAGTGCACCAGGTTCAATTTGACGAACGGTGTGTTTTCCATCTCCACCAGTGTGCCGTCGCCAGACCACTGCGCCACTACCCGCAACCCCATCTCTTCGAGCAAAATGCGCGATGCCCAGGCATCGCCACCGATGTTGTAATCGCCGATGATCGCCACATCGTAAGGGGTGGTTTCGAACGGTTTGCCTTCGCGGTTATCCAGCACCCAGTCGCGGATCACATCGTTGGCAATATGGTGACCGAGGGATTGCGACACACCGCGAAAGCCTTCGCAACGCACCGGAATAACCGGTTTGTTGATCGCTTTGCGGCTGGCGTTAGCGACAGCCTCAATGTCATCGCCAATCAGGCCGACCGGGCATTCCGACTGAATCGAAATGCCTTTGGTCAGCGGAAACAGTTCTTCGAGCTCTTCAATCAGTTTGGTGAGCTTCTTGTCACCGCCAAACACGATATCGCGCTCCTGGAAATCGGAGGTGAAGTTGAGCGTGCCAAAACTGTCTACGCCGCTGACGCCGGTATAGTAGTTACGACGTCCGGCGCGGGAGTATTGCCCGCAGCCGATCGGGCCGTGCGAGATATGCGCCATATCCTTTATTGGCCCAAATACCACCCCTTTCGAACCGGCGTACGAGCAGCCGCGCACGGTCATCACGCCCGGCTGCGATTTGCGGTTAGAGATGATGCACTTGCCGACGCTTTCCTGCTCCGGGTCCGTTACCATCATGTGTTTTCTGCGTTCTTTGCGCGTCTTCTCCGGGAAAACCTCCAGCACCTGCTCGATGATCTCCAGGTTACGTTCGCCTGTTGCATTGCTCATGGGAGTGCTCCTGTCGTCAGACGGCGTTTTCTTCGGCGGCGGTTTTACCAATGATGCTGGTGTCTTCCACATCCATAATGCCGAACTCCATCAGCAGTTCTTCCAGTTCATCCATGGTGCAGGGGGTTGGCACCACCATTTTGGTGTTGTTGACGATCTTGCTGGCAAGGTCGCGATATTCATTCGCCTGATTGCAGGTCGGGTCATATTCGATAACCGTCATACGGCGGATTTCCGCACGCTGCACGATGTTGTCGCGGGGAACAAAGTGGATCATTTGCGTACCGAGTTTTTCTGCCAGCGCAACGATGAGCTCATCTTCGCGGTCGGTCTGGCGCGAGTTACAAATCAGCCCACCGAGGCGCACTTTGCCGGATTTGGCATACTTCACGATGCCTTTGGAGATGTTATTGGCGGCGTACATTGCCATCATTTCACCAGAGCAGACGATGTAGATCTCCTGCGCTTTGTTTTCACGAATCGGCATGGCGAAACCACCGCATACCACGTCGCCCAGCACGTCGTAAAAAACAAAATCCAGATCCGGAACGTAAGCGCCTTCTTCTTCCAGGAAGTTAATCGCGGTGATTACCCCACGACCCGCACAGCCAACGCCTGGCTCCGGGCCGCCGGATTCCGCACAGCGCACGCCGCCGTAACCGATTTGCAGCACGTCTTCTAACTCCAGATCTTCCACGGAACCGACTTCGGCGGCCATCTCCATAATGGTGTTCTGCGCTTTCGCATGCAGGATCAATCGCGTGGAGTCGGCTTTCGGATCACAGCCGACAATCATTACTTTTTTACCCATCTCCGCCAGCGCGGCGACCAGGTTTTGTGTGGTGGTCGATTTGCCGATCCCACCTTTGCCGTAAATGGCGCATTGACGCATGGTCATGGTGTTTCTCCTGTTGGTTATGTGTTTGCCACATTACCTTGTGCAGGGAACATACCAGCCATGCCAGAGTGGTTAATGATTTGATTTTTAATGTTTTATTATTTTAGGGTTTCGAAGGGAAGGAACAAAGAGTTCACAAACATCTGACCAATTGTACGAAACAGCACAATTCTGTTTGCAGCCGCTGCCCGCTCTGCAGGGCGTCACACTTTGTCGGCAGTTCAACAAGCTGTCGTGTTCGCTGTCTTATTCCACGCAATCCATTTCCCGCCCCGGTTTCTAATTGCTTGTATTCACTGCAATAACTGAAATGGCACAGGCTGTGCAATAGCGAAGGCATCACCACCTCTAAGAACCGAGGAACGAGCAATGTCCGGAAAGATGAAAACGATGGATGGCAACGCGGCGGCAGCCTGGATCTCCTATGCCTTTACTGATGTCGCAGCGATTTACCCCATTACGCCCTCCACACCAATGGCGGAAAACGTGGATGAGTGGGCAGCGGCGGGCAAGAAAAATTTGTTTGGTCAGCCGGTCCGTTTAATGGAGATGCAGTCGGAAGCGGGTGCGGCGGGAGCGGTACACGGCGCGCTACAGGCCGGGGCACTCACCACAACGTACACCGCATCGCAGGGGTTGTTATTAATGATCCCTAATTTGTACAAAATCGCCGGTGAACTGCTGCCCGGTGTGTTTCACGTGAGCGCGAGGGCGCTGGCGACAAATTCGCTGAATATTTTTGGCGATCATCAGGATGTGATGGCGGTGCGCCAGTGCGGCTGCGCGATGCTGGCCGAGAGCAATGTCCAGCAGGTGATGGATCTCTCGGCGGTGGCGCATCTGTCGGCAATCAAAGGCCGTGTGCCGTTTATTAACTTCTTCGACGGTTTTCGTACCTCGCACGAGATCCAGAAAATCGAGGTGCTGGAGTATGATGAACTCGCTCCGCTGCTGGATAGCGATGCGCTGAACCGTTTTCGCCGTAATGCGCTTAATCCGGAACATCCGGTGATTCGCGGGACGGCGCAAAACCCGGATATCTACTTCCAGGCACGCGAAGCGTCTAACCGCTATTACGATGCGTTGCCAGAAATTGTCGAAAACTATATGGCGGAAATTTTCGCCATCACCGGGCGCGAATACCACTTATTTGATTACTACGGCGCGCAAGATGCTGAACAAATTATTGTGGCGATGGGTTCCGTATGCGACACCATTTCGGACGTCGTAGACGCACTTTGCGACAGCGGCGAAAAAGTCGGGCTGGTGACGGTGCATCTGTTTCGGCCGTTTTCGCTGGCGCACTTCTTCGCCAGAATCCCGCCCAGCGTGAAACGCATTGCGGTGCTCGATCGCACCAAAGAGCCCGGAGCGCAGGCGGAGCCTTTATGTCTGGATGTGAAAAATGCGTTTTACCACCATGATAACGCGCCGTTAATTGTCGGCGGTCGTTACGGGCTGGGCGGTAAAGATGTGCTGCCGGGGGATATTGTCTCGGTATTTGAAAACCTGAAAAAACCGTTGCCAAAAGATAACTTTACGCTGGGTATTTTTGACGACATCACGCATACCTCGCTGCCGATGCCTTCGTATGATGTGCAGGTTTCTCGTGAGGGGATCACCGCGTGTAAATTCTGGGGGCTGGGATCGGATGGCACCGTCAGCGCCAATAAGAGCGCGATTAAGATAATCGGTGATAACACGCCGATGTATGCGCAAGCCTATTTTGCGTACGACTCGAAAAAATCTGGCGGCATTACCGTGTCACATCTGCGTTTTGGTGAACGGCCCATCACCTCGCCCTATCTGATCAACAAAGCTGATTTTATCGCCTGTTCGCAGCAATCCTATGTCGATAAATATGATTTGCTGGAGGGGTTAAACCCCGGCGGGACATTTCTGCTCAACTGTACCTGGTTTGGCGAAGAGCTGGAGGCGCGGCTGCCTAACGCGATGAAGCGCTATATTGCGCGCCAGGGGATCCGCTTTTATACCCTCAATGCGGTGGACATAGCCCGCAGGCTGGGGCTGGGTGGGCGTTTTAATATGCTGATGCAGTCGGCGTTTTTTAAACTGGCGGGCATTATCGAACCCCAGACGGCGTCGGGTTATCTGAAGCAGGCCGTCGAGAAATCTTACGGGCGCAAGGGCCAGAAAGTGGTGGAAATGAACAATGCCGCCATCGATCTCGGCATGGAGGCGCTGCAGGAAGTGATGGTGCCGGAGCGCTGGGCATGGCTGGAAGAGAATACTCGCGAGGATACGCGCCTGATGCCGGACTTTATTCGCGATATTCTTGAACCAATGAATCGCCAGTGCGGCGATAAACTGCCCGTCAGCGCCTTTATCGGCCGGGAAGATGGCACGTTCCCACCGGGCACCGCCGCCTGGGAGAAACGCGGCATTGCCATGCAGGTGCCGGTCTGGAACCCCGAAGGCTGCACCCAGTGCAATCAATGTGCGTTTATTTGTCCGCATGCGGCGGTGCGCCCGGCGCTACTGGATGAGGCCGAGCGGCAAGCCGCGCCGATTGCACTGTTGAGCCAACCCGCTCAGGGGGCAAAAGGGTATGAATACCACCTGGCGATTTCACCATTGGATTGTTCCGGGTGCGGTAACTGTGCGGATATCTGTCCGGCAAAAGGCAAGGCACTGACCATGCAACCGCTGGAGAGTCAGCAAGCGATGGTTCCTATTTGGGATCATGCGTTAGGTTTATCGCCCAAAGCTAATCCCTTCAGCAAAACGACCGTCAAAGGTAGCCAGTTTGAAACGCCGCTGCTGGAGTTTTCCGGCGCGTGCGCAGGGTGCGGAGAGACGCCGTATGCGCGGCTGGTCACGCAACTGTTTGGTGACCGAATGATGATCGCTAATGCCACAGGTTGCTCGTCAATCTGGGGAGCCAGCGCACCGTCCATTCCGTGGACGACAAACCATAAAGGCCAGGGACCGGCGTGGGCGAACTCGCTGTTTGAAGATAATGCCGAATATGGCCTTGGCATGATGCTGGGCGGACGCGCATTACGCGAACAGATCGCCAGCGATGCGTTAAACGCGCTGGAAGCGCCGCTTGGCGCAGATCTTGAACAGGCGCTGCGCCAGTGGCTGGAACATAAAGATCTGGGCGAAGGGACACAGGAGCGCGCCGGGCAGCTCAGCGCGTTACTTGAACAGGAGAAGGGCGACGACCCGCTGCTCAACCGGCTCTATCAAAACCGCGACTATTTCGCCAAGCGCTCGCAGTGGATTTTTGGCGGCGATGGCTGGGCGTATGACATTGGCTTTGGCGGGCTGGATCATGTGCTGGCCTCCGGCGAGGACGTCAATATTCTGGTGTTTGATACCGAGGTTTACTCCAATACTGGCGGGCAGTCGTCAAAATCGACTCCTGCGGCAGCCATCGCCAGATTTGCCGCTGAAGGCAAGCGTACGCGCAAAAAAGATCTCGGTATGATGGCGGTTAACTACGGCAATGTGTATGTCGCGCAGGTGGCGATGGGCGCGGATAAAGCCCAGACGTTGCGGGCGATTGCCGAGGCAGAAGCCTGGCCCGGACCGTCGCTGGTGATTGCCTATGCCGCGTGCATCAACCACGGGTTAAAAACCGGGATGGGATGCAGTATGCGCGAGGCGAAACGGGCGGTTGACGCGGGCTACTGGCATTTATGGCGTCATAACCCGCAACTGCTGGCAAAAGGGAAAAAACCGTTTATTCTCGACTCCGACGAGCCGGAAGAGGATTTTCGCGAGTTTCTGCTCGGCGAAGTGCGCTATGCCTCACTTGAACGCATCTCGCCTTCACTGGCCGAACAGCTGTTTGCGCAAACGGAACAGGATGCCCGGCAGCGTTTTGCCCAGTATCAGCGCCTGGCGGGGGAGTAAGCCCTGAAGCCCGGCGGTGCAGCAACGGCCGGGCTGATATGCACCCGCAGTAGATATTGCGGATAACCTCTTTCTGCCAGCGGCGCTGTGAATGGCGGCCCACTCATTCTCGTTACGCTGGCAGAACACATTGACAGGCTGGAGGGGTGTTTCAATACTGAACAGGAACCCTTTACCGGAACTGTTTATGAACGACAAAACCCCGCCCGCGTTTGTGATCCGCAATTTCAACCACATCGAAATGGAAAACTTCGTGCGCCCGCCACTGTATGAATCGCTCGGCGGCTCGCTGACCAAAGGCACCCTCGCCAGCAAGTTAGGTGCGTCGATCGATATTTTGCCGCCGGGTAAACGGGCCTGCCCGTTTCATCTGCATCATGCGCAGGAGGAGATGTTTATTGTACTGAACGGTAACGGCACATTGCGCATCGGCGATGAAGAACGGCCCATCCAGGAAGGGGATGTTATCTGCATTCCGCCTGGCAAAACGTGGCCGCACCAGATTATCAATACCTCCGATCAGCCGCTGCGTTATCTCTCAATTAGCACCATGGAAAGCCCGGAAATCTGCGAATACCCGGATGCGGATAAATTTCTGGCGAAAGCGCACAGCCAGGGCCGCGAAGATTTTCGCCAGCTCGATTTTCGCGGTGAGAACGTGGACTACTGGGAAGGCGAACCATAAAAGTCATCGTTTGTTTTGCGCCGGTGTGAAGGGAAAACCGGCGCATGGGCGATGCCCGCTACAGGCTGACAAAATGAGTCACCCGGTTATCACCGCGCAGTTCGTGAATGAGAAGCGCGGGCGGATCGCTTGCCATCGGGATGTGCTGTGTATTCAGCATCAGCGGGTTTGCCGGGCAGATGGAGCCGCAAAGATACGCCGGAATACCGGCAAAGGTGGCGGACATCGCCCGGTGTACGTGACCAGCGCACAATGCCAGCGGCGGGTGCGGTAAGCGCGCCAGCAGTTGCGCCAGCGCCTCGCCGCCCTCGCACATGGCGTTATCCAGTGGGGCAATGCCGCTTGGGAAAAGGTGCTGGTGTAAAAAGATCATCGCCGCGTGCGGCTGTGCCATGAGCGCCGCTTCCAGCCAGCGCAGATGCGGGCGGATATCGCCCCGGCTTTCACCGGTTACCGTCACATCCACGCCAATCACCGGCACGTTATCCACTTGCTCATGGAAATGCAGCGCGTCGTGCGCCGAGCGGTGAGCAAAAGCAGCCAGATTTTCACACATCATGGTTTTATCATCGGCGTTGCCGGGCAGGATCAGTGAACGGCACGCCAGGCGCTGCAATGCGCTGTCAATGGCGCGATAGCCCGCGCCCCAGCCACCATCGGTTAAATCGCCGCTCACCACCAGCAGATCGGGTTTGAGCGTCAGTAACCAGTCGAGGGCGCGATGCAGGCGCTGAAGGTTGTCATTATCCGGCGCAGCATGAATATCACTCAGTTGGGCAATCAGCATTTTCTCTCCGGTTTGTCCGTTTTCACCGTCCAAGCGTAGCCTAACCAGGCTCACTGCAGAAACGGCATAAGTGACTGCATCAGACGGTGTGGTATTTGATCCGCCGGACGGCGGGCGCGATTTCCGCCTCGATCTGCGCACCGGGCAGTTTATTGAATAATTACCGCGACGGAGCGGCTTCGTTGGCCTGACGGATGGCGGCGATAAACGCGTTCAACGTTGCTGGTATTTGCCGGTGACCGGAATAATAAAGGCATAAACCTGCAATCGGCGGGCTGAACAGCGACAGCACCTGTTGCGCTTGCCCGTTGTCGATGGCCTCGCGGGCATAAGGCTCAGGGACATAAGCAATGCCTAAGCCTTTTACCACCGACTCGACCATCAGCGCGCTGTTATCAAGGCACAAATTGCCGGGCACGTTGAGCGTCAGCGGCTTGCCATGTTGCACAAACTCCCAGCGATAGCGTTTTCCGCTCGGCAAACGCTGGGCGATACAGCGATGCTGCAAAAGATCTGCCGGGCTTTGCGGCACGCCCGCTGTGTGCAGATACTGCGGTGAGGCGATGGCGATAAAGCGGATCGGCCCGCCGAAGGGCACCGCAATCATATCGAGCGGTACAGACTCTGCCAGCCGTACGCCCGCATCAAATCCTTCGGCGACGATGTCCACCAACCGACCTTCGGTCACGATATCCAGCATCACCTGCGGATGCGCCTGTAAAAAACCTTCAACCACATGCGCCAGCAGCCAGTGCGCGCCGCCTTCATTGGCGTTGATGCGCAAAGTGCCGTGCAACTCCTGCGGGCGAAAACGGGTGGCATCCAGCGCCGTATCTAACTGGCTGAGCAGGGGATCGATACGTTGCAAAAACGCCGCGCCGTTTTCTGTCAGCGAGACACTGCGGGTCGTGCGATGTAGCAAACGTACGCCAAGCTGGCTTTCCAGCCCGCGCATCGCATGGCTCAGCGAGGAACGGGACACTCCCAGTTCATTGGCGGCTTGTTGAAAACTGCGGTGCTGTGCAACCAGCAGGAACGCTTTTAAATCTGCGAGACTGATATTTTTCATTGTTGAATATTTTTCACCGCTGCATGCCGATTGGTGCGTCTTATCATAGCAGTGCCGGGTGCTTACGCTATTAACTCAACGAAAACATGCGGAGGCATTTATGACGACATGGCTGATTACCGGCGCTTCGTCCGGGCTGGGATTATTGATGACACAAACGCTGCTGGCGCGCGGTGACCGGGTGGTAGCCTGTGTCAGGCGCGCGGACGCGATAAGCGCATTACAGGCGCAATATGCGTCGCGGTTGCACGTCAGCTGTTTTGATATGACCGACAGCGCGGCACTGCGCCGCGAAGTGGACGCCGCGTTCACCACCTTTGGCGTGATTGAACGGGTAGTAAGCAATGCCGGCTACGGCTTGTTTGGCGCGGCGGAAGAGGTGAGTGACGCGCAAATCGACCGGCAGATCGCCACCAATCTTACCGGCTCCATCCAGTTAGTCCGTGCTGTGTTGCCGTGGCTGCGCGCCCAGCACGGCGGGCGGATTGTGCAGGTCTCTTCGGAAGGCGGCCAGGTGGCGTACCCCAATTTCAGTCTTTACCACGCCAGTAAGTGGGGTATTGAAGGCTTTCTGGAATCGGTAGCGCAGGAGGTAAAACCGTTTGGTATCGAGATTGTGATTGCCGAACCCGGCCCAACGCAAACCGGCTTTGGTGCCGGGCTCGATCACGCTGCGCCGCTCGCTGCCTATGACAATACGCCTGCGGGCGAGGTGCGTCGGGGTATTGCCAACGGCAGTTTTGACATAAAAGGCGATGCGCAGCGCACGGTTGATGCGATTATCGCGGCGGCAGACGCACCCGCGCCGCCGTTCAGAGTGCCGCTGGGCAGCCTTGCCTGGGAGCACTTGGTGGCCTCGCTCCGCGCGCGATTAGCGGAAATTGAGCGCCAGCGCGATGTGGCATATTCCGCCGACAGGGATTAAAACGACAGCAGCGGTTTGGCTATCCGACCTGGCGTCTGGTATAGCGTGATAGCCTGCCGCCACTGCTGAAAATCAATCAGCGTGACCTCGCTTACTGGCGTTGCGCGCAGTCGCTCCCAGAGCGTGCAAAATGCCTGCTGCCAGCCATCTGCCGTCATTGCGTCGAGATAGTTACGCACATGGAACCAGTGGACTGCGGGTAAGCGTCGCTGGATGCTGAACGGCTGTCCGGAAAGCAAACCGTAGCTGATAAATTGCCCCGTTTTCGGCATTGATTGCAGCAACATTTCTGCCAGTGCGCCGCCGGTGGCGTCATAGATAACGCTGGCTTTACTCGCTGCTTTTTTGATGGCGGCGCTATCCGTGTCGGCCAGCGGTATCACGCCGCAGGCCGACAGGCGGCAGGCGTGGATGGCGGAACGATAAATGCCGGTCACGCTTTTTGCCCCCTGACGCCTGGCCCACTGCGCAAGGTAACCGGCGCAGTCAGCTCCCGCCGCGGTGACCAGCACATGTTGGCCGTGAACCGGGTAATGTTCCAGCATCATCTGCGCGGCCAGCGGGTTGATGTAGGCGCGGGCGGCAAGCGTATCGTCAATATCATCCGGCACCGGCACAGCCAGTTCCGCCGGGCAATCCACATACTGCTGCCAGGTGCCCTGACCGCGCAGCGGCAACACACGTTTACCCAGTAAATCCGCGTTTGCATCGTGAGTTTGTATCACTACGCCCACGCCTTCATAGCCCGCGACGGCGGGCAGGGTGATGCGGTGACTGTAGGCGCCGGTCACGGGGATTAAATCCGAGGCATTGACCGGCGCAAGGTGCATTTTGACGCGAACATCTCCTGCCGGAAGCGGTGCCAGCACGGTGGTTTCAGCTTGCAGAACAGTCTGCGGTTCGCCGAAACTTCTGTACACTAACGCGGTGTTATACATGATGCCCACTCATGATGTTGTTCTGTTTGAACAAGGATTATACCTATGTTTTTCCCAGTGAAATCAATCTGTTCTTTACTGTTATTCAGCGCGTTCGTCGCCAGCGCCGCCAATATTGATAACGCCACGCTGACGGCGGTGGCCCGCCTGCAGGAAGAGCACTTAGGCGCGCGCATCGGCATTGCGGTGGTGGATACCGCCAGCGGTGAGACGGTGAGCTACCGGGGTGATGAGCGTTTTCCGCTAAACAGTACCCACAAAGCGCTGCTGTGCGGCGCGGTGCTGAGCAAGGTCGACAAAGGTGAACTGGCGTTAAATGAGACCACCCAGTTTTCCCAAAGTGAGCTGGTTCCCTATTCGCCGGTGACCAGCCAGTTTGTCGCACCTTCATCGATGAGCTGGCGGCAACTGTGCAGTGCGGCGGTCAGTGAAAGTGACAACACGGCAGCGAACCTGGTGGCGAAAAAGCTCGGCGGTCCGGCTGCGGTGACGCGTTTCTTTGCTGATTCAGGTGACAGTGTCACGCGACTCGATCGTGCGGAACCTGAATTGAACAGCGCCGTGCCGGGTGATTTGCGTGATACCACCACGCCGCTTGCCGTCAGTCACACACTGCAAAAACTGGCGCTCGGCGAAGTGCTCACGCCGCGTTCGCGTGCGCAACTGGTGCAGTGGATTAAAGAGGATAAAGTCGCCGATGCGCTGCTGCGTTCCACATTGCCAAAAGGCTGGGTGATTGGCGATAAAACCGGGGCGGGCGGATATGGTTCGCGTTCGATTATCAGTATTGTCTGGCCGAAAAAAGGCGCGCCTCGTATTGTATCTATTTATATAACGGATACAAAAGCGACAATCGCGCAAAGTAATGACGCCATTGCCCGCATCGGTAAAGCCATATTCAGCGCGACGAAGTAATAAAAAGGGCAGAGAGAAAAATCTCTGCCACTAATTTTAGTTAAATAAGTATCTGCCCCAAATTACCCGCAAAAATAACCATAAATGGATAATGGTTAAGTGTTGAGAATATCCTTATAATCTCCGTCCCTTTTCATGTCTTAAGTTTAAGCTGGAGGACAAATGGAGCTCAACCGGAGGCAGTTCTTTCGGATCTGCGCGGGCGGTCTGGCAGGAAGTACTGTCGCATCTCTCGGATTTTTATCTTCTTTTTCCGTTCAGGCGGAAACCCGTCAATATAAACTCTTAAAAGCAAAAGAGACGCGAAATAACTGCACCTATTGTTCAGTCGGCTGCGGCATGCTGATGTACAGCCTCGGTGATAATGCGAAAAACGTCAGTGAAAGTATTTATCACATTGAAGGCGACGCCGATCATCCGGTGAGCCGGGGTTCATTGTGCCCAAAAGGCGCTGGCGTTCTGGACTATATTCACAGCGAAAATCGTTTATTACATCCACAATATCGTGCGCCGGGTTCAGATAAATGGCAGCGAATTAGCTGGGATGAAGCAATTGATAAAATCGCGCGGTTAATGAAAAAAGATCGCGATGAAAACTTTATTGAAAAAAATGCGCAGGGCGTAACGGTCAATCGCTGGACCACCACCGGCATGCTCTGTTCTTCCGCCGCCAGTAATGAGACCGGTATTCTTGACGGCAAATTTACCCGCGCGCTGGGCATGGTGGCGATCGACTGTCAGGCGCGTTTGTGCCACGGCCCGACCGTTTCCGCGCTGGCGCCGACTTTTGGTCGCGGCGCGATGACCAACAACTGGGTGGACATCAAAAACGCCAACGTGGTGCTGATCATGGGCGGTAACGCCGCTGAAGCGCATCCGGTGGGCTTTAAGTGGGTAGTGGAAGCGCAAACCAAAAATGACGCCACCGTGATGGTTGTCGATCCGCGCTTTAACCGCAGTGCGGCGGTGGCCGATTTCTATGCGCCTATCCGTGCCGGTTCCGATACCGCGTTCCTGCTTGGCGCGATCCGCTATCTGATTGAACATGACCAGATCCAGCATGAATATGTGCGTCACTACACCAATGCCAGCCTGATTATTCGCGAGGATTACGCCTTTAACGACGGCCTGTTCAGCGGTTACGACGCGCAAAAACGGCAGTACGACAAATCCAGTTGGTTCTACCAACTCGACGCTCAGGGCAACGCACTGCGCGACGAGACGCTGAGCCACCCGCGCTGCGTGTGGAACTTGCTCAAAGCCCACGTTGCGCGTTATACGCCGGAAATGGTTAGCCGCCTGTGCGGTACCACGGTGAAAGATTTCACCCATGTCTGCTCGGTACTCGGTAGCACCAGCGTGCCGAATCGCACCGCCACCATTCTTTATGCGCTGGGCTGGACGCATCATACGGCCGGGGCGCAGATCATCCGTACAGCAGCGATGCTGCAACTGTTGCTCGGTAATATCGGTATGGCAGGCGGCGGCGTGAACGCGCTGCGCGGTCACTCGAATATTCAGGGCTATACCGACTTAGGTTTGCTGTCGACCAACCTGCCGGGTTATATGCCGTTACCCTCGGAAAAACAGCCGGATTATCAGACCTATATTTCACAGATCACGCCGCCGTCGCTGGGGGTGAATGAAGTGAACTACTGGCAAAATACGCCGAAGTTTTTCATCAGCATGATGAAGAGTTTCTGGGGCGATCGCGCCACGGCGGAGAACAATTGGGGTTACGACTGGCTGCCAAAATGGGATCGTCTCTATGACGTGATGACCCAGGCGGAGCTGATGACCGAGGGCAAAATCAACGGTTATATCGTGCAAGGGTTCAACCCGCTGGCGGCCTTCCCGGATAAGAACAAGTCATCACGCGCGCTGGCGAAACTGAAATATATGGTGGTTATCGATCCGCTGGCGACCGAATCCTCCACTTTCTGGCAAAACCACGGTGAGATGAACGATGTTAACCCGGCGGAGATCCAGACTGAGGTGTTCCGTCTGCCATCGTCCTGCTTTGCCGAAGAGGACGGTTCCATTGCCAACTCCGGGCGCTGGTTGCAGTGGCACTGGGCCGCCGCCGAGCCGCCGGGAGAAGCGTTGCACGACGCCAAAATCCTGGGCCGCCTGTTTATGCGCCTGCGCGAGTTGTATCAAGCCGAAGGCGGGGCGAACCCAGAACCGCTGCTGAACATGTCCTGGGATTATAAAGATCCGTACGATCCGCACCCGGAAGAAGTGGCCCGCGAAGCCAACGGCAAAGCGCTGCGCGATCTGTTTGATGACAAGGGCACGCTGATCGCCAAAAAAGGCGAGCAGTTAAGCAGCTTTGCGCAGCTACGTGATGACGGATCCACCAGCAGCTTCTGTTGGGTTTATTGCGGTAGCTGGACGGAGCGCGGTAATCAGATGGCGAATCGTGATAACAGCGATCCGTACGGGCTGGGCTGTACGCCGGGCTGGGCGTGGTCATGGCCGGCGAACCGCCGCATTCTTTACAACCGCGCCTCTGCCGATCCGGCGGGTAAACCGTGGGATGCGAAGCGTGCGTTGCTGCACTGGGATGGTCAGCGCTGGACGGGAATGGACGTTGCCGATTACAACCAGGCCGCACCGGGTAGCAATGTCGGGCCGTTTATCATGAACCCGGAAGGGGTGGCGCGCCTGTTCTCCATCGACAAAATGAACGACGGCCCGTTCCCGGAACACTACGAGCCGATCGAATCGCCGATTGATACCAACCCGCTACACCCGGCGGTGGTTTCCAGCCCGGTGGTGCGTATTTTTGCCGCCGACAAACCCAATATGGGCAAAGCGGATGCGTTCCCGTATGTCGCCACTACCTATTCGATTACCGAGCTGTTCCGCCACTGGACGAAACATGCCCGCCTTAACGCTATCGCGCAGCCGGATCAGTTTGTGGAGATTGGCGAAGCGCTGGCCAAAGAGAAGGGCATTCTCGCGGGAGACGAAGTTAAGGTGATGTCGAAACGCGGCTTTATCAAAGCCAAAGCGGTAGTGACCAAGCGCTTGCAGACGCTGACTATCGACGGGCGCCGCGTTGATACCGTCGGCATTCCGTGCCACTGGGGTTTTGAAGGGGCCACCCGCAAAGGCTTCCTGGCCAATACGCTGACGCCGTCTGTCGGCGACGCTAACTCGCAGACGCCGGAATATAAGGCGTTTTTGGTCAATATTGAGAAGGCGTAAGGAAGCGAAACCATGTCCATGCAATCACAAGACATTATTAAACGTTCAGCGACCAACGGTTTTACGCCGCCGCCGCAGGCACGGGATTTTCGTGCCGAAGTGGCAAAGCTGATTGATGTATCCACCTGTATCGGCTGTAAAGGCTGCCAGGTGGCCTGTTCCGAGTGGAACGATATCCGCGACGACGTGGGTTACTGCGCCGGGGTGTATGACAACCCGCTCGATTTAAGCGCCAAATCCTGGACGGTAATGCGCTTTAGCGAGACGACGCAAAACGACAAGCTGGAGTGGCTGATCCGCAAAGATGGCTGTATGCACTGCGCGGAGCCGGGCTGCCTGAAAGCTTGCCCGTCGGCAGGGGCGATTATTCAGTACGCCAACGGCATTGTCGATTTTCAGTCGGAGCACTGCATTGGCTGCGGCTACTGCATTGCCGGTTGCCCGTTCAACGTGCCGCGTCTCAACCCGGACGATAACCGGGTCTACAAATGCACGCTCTGCGTCGATCGCGTTAGCGTCGGCCAGGAACCGGCCTGCGTGAAAACCTGTCCGACTGGCGCGATTCATTTCGGCACCAAAGCCGAGATGCTGGAGCTTGGCGAGCAACGCGTGGCGCAGTTGCAAAAACGCGGTTACGCCAACGCGGGCGTCTATAACCCGCAGGGCGTGGGCGGTACGCATGTGATGTATGTGCTGCATTATGCCGACCAGCCAGGGCTGTATCACAATCTGCCTGCAGAACCGAAAATTGATGTGCCGGTTAATCTGTGGAAAGGCATTCTCAAGCCGCTCTCCGCCGCCGGGTTTATCGCCACTTTTGCCGGTCTGCTGTTCCACTACATCGGCGTAGGACCGAACAAAGAGACGGATGACGATGAAGAGGAGCACGACCATGAATAAAAGCAAAATGATCCTGCGCACCAAATTTATCGACAGGGCGTGCCACTGGACGGTAGTGATTTGCTTCTTTCTGGTGGCGTTATCCGGTATCGCGCTCTTTTTCCCGACGCTGCACTGGCTGACGCAAACCTTCGGCACGCCGCAGATGGGGCGCATTCTGCACCCGTTCTTTGGCGTACTGATCTTTTTGATCCTGATGTTTATTTTCGGGCGCTTTGTCCACCACAACATCCCGGACAAAAAAGATCTGCCGTGGATCAAAGGCATTGTCGAGGTGCTGAAAGGCAATGAGCACAAAGTCGCGGATGTCGGCAAATATAACGCCGGGCAGAAAATGATGTTCTGGACCATCATGAGCATGATTTCGCTGCTGCTGGCGACGGGCGTGGTGATTTGGCGTCCGTACTTTGCCCACTTTTTCCCTATCGCCTTGATCCGCTGGTGTTTGCTGGCGCATGCCACTTCCGCCATTATCCTGATGCTTGCCATTCTGGTGCACATGTATATGGCGTTCTGGGTGAAAGGATCGATCAAAGGCATGATTGAAGGCAAAGTGAGCCGCCGCTGGGCGAAGAAACACCACCCGCGTTGGTATCGCGACGTCGAAGCCGAAGAAGAAAAACAACAGCAGTAACGCAATTCACCGCCCGGTATGCGCGTGCATCACCGGGCGGCCCGCCAATGGCTTTGCAGATTATCGTCTATGATTGTTCTTCGTGACATCGTGGAGAGGTAATTGCATGGCGTCAAAATCGTTTTGTAAAAGCTGGGGAGCCGAATACCTCGCGAATGGTCGCGTGCGTTTTCGCTTATGGGCCACCGGGCAACAGCAGATTTCTCTGCGTTTGCCTGTCGGCGAACTGCCAATGCAACGCCTTGATGATGGCTGGTTTGAACTGACTGTTGATAACGTCGTACCCGGCACAGCGTACCAGTTTGTGCTGGCCGATGGCATGGTGGTTCCCGATCCCGCCTCGCGCGCGCAGGCGTCCGATGTTAATGGCCCTTCGCTGGTCGTCGACCCGGATCATTACGTCTGGCAACACCCGCAGTGGCAAGGCCGCCCGTGGCAAGAGTCCGTGGTTTATGAGCTGCATATCGGCACATTCACCCCGCAGGGCACCTTTCGCGCGGCGATGGAAAAACTGCCGTATCTCGCACAACTTGGCATCACGATGATAGAAGTGATGCCCGTCTCCCAGTTTGGCGGCAATCGCGGCTGGGGCTATGACGGCGTGCTGCTCTATGCGCCGCACTCGGCGTATGGCACGCCGGATGATTTTAAAGCCTTTATCGACGCCGCTCACGGCTATGGCCTTTTAGTGGTGCTGGATATTGTGCTCAACCACTTTGGCCCGGAAGGTAACTATTTACCCGCGCTGTCGCCGGATTTTTTCCACGCTGAACGCCAGACGCCGTGGGGGCCGGGCATCGCGTATGACATTGATGCCGTGCGGCGTTATATCGTTGAAGCGCCGCTCTACTGGCTTACCGAATACAACCTCGACGGGCTGCGATTTGATGCCATCGATCAGATTGAAGACAGCACCGAGCCGCCGGTGTTGGTGGAGATTGCCCGCCGTATTCGTGAAGAGATCACCGACAGACCGGTACATCTGACCACTGAAGATTCCCGCAACATTATTGCGCTGCATCCGCATGAACCGGATGGTCGGGCGCCGCTGTTTACCGCCGAGTGGAACGACGATCTGCATAATGCCGCGCATGTGTTTGCTACCGGCGAAACCCATGCCTATTACCAGGATTTTGCGGATAAGCCCGAAGTGTGGCTGGCGCGTGCATTAACCGAAGGGTTTGCCTTCCAGGGCGAGATTGCCCCCTCAACCGGCGAACCCCGCGGGGTGGACAGCCGCAACCAGCCGCCGGTGGCGTTTGTCGATTTTATCCAGAACCATGATCAGACCGGCAACCGCGCGCAGGGCGAGCGGCTCATCACCCTAGCGGGCGAGGAGAGAACGCGTGTGCTGCTCGGCGCGCTGCTGTTTTCCCCGCATATTCCGCTGCTGTTTATGGGTGAAGAGTATGGCGAAACCAATCCTTTCCTGTTCTTTACCGATTTTCACGGCGATCTGGCGCGCGCCGTGCGCGAAGGGCGGGCTCGGGAATTCCAGGGCCACGCCGGACATGAGGGGGAAGCGGTTCCCGATCCGAATGCGCCTGAAACCTTTAGCCGTTCACAACTGGACTGGGCGAAAACGCAGCAGGAGAGCGGTCAGCGCTGGCTAACGCAAACCCGCGACTGGCTGACGCTGCGCCAGAAATATGTGGTGCCGCTGCTGACTCATGCGCAGCGGCAAAATGGGGAAGTGATCGCCACCGCGCCGGGGTTTGTCGCTGTCCGCTGGCGCTTCTCACAAGGAACATTGTCGCTGGCGCTCAATATTGGCAAGGCTGCGCAACCGTTGCCGGATCTGCCCG
The DNA here is from genome assembly GCF_004331415.1 of Kosakonia quasisacchari. Lineage (GTDB taxonomy): Bacteria > Pseudomonadota > Gammaproteobacteria > Enterobacterales > Enterobacteriaceae > Kosakonia > Kosakonia quasisacchari. Next base: position 33,263 of record NZ_SJOP01000014.1, on the reverse strand, counting down.
GTAAAACGCTGGTGGCCTGGCCGCGCGGGCAGGATGAACTGGCGGCGAATGCGTTCATTGTCCGTCTGGCTTTGGGAGAGGGAATGTGAATACGCCAACCGCGACTTACCGCTTGCAGTTTCGTAACGGAATGACGTTTGATCGCGCCGCGACGCTGGTTCCGTATCTTAAACACCTTGGCATCAGCCACCTTTACGCCTCGCCCATTTTCACCGCCGCGAGCGGTTCCACCCACGGTTATGACGTGGCTAACGCCAATGAGATCGATCCCACGCTTGGCGGGCGTGAAGGGTTTGACCGGCTGGTGAGTGCGTTAAAAAGTGCCGGGTTGGGGCTGATTCTGGATATTGTGCCAAACCATATGGCGGCCTCGCTGGAAAACGCCTGGTGGCGCGATGTGATTGCCAAAGGCGAAAAAAGCCAGTATGCGCACCATTTCGACATTGACTGGTCGCGGCGGCTGACGCTGCCTTTTCTCGGCGATGATTTTGACGTTGTGCTGGAAAATGGCGAGTTGGCGATAAAAGCCGATCCGCTGACCGGCGAACCGGCGCTGGCCTATTACGACAACTTTTATCCGCTGGTGGCGGAAAGCTGGCAAGGACGGGAGCAGGCACTTATCGGCGAGACCGATCACGCGCTAATCGCTGAAATTCATGCGCAGCAGCCCTGGCGTTTGATGAGCTGGCGCGATGCGGCGAATGACCTCTCGTACCGGCGCTTTTTTGAAATCACCGGCCTGGTTGGCGTACGCGTGGAAGATGAAACGGTATTTGATGATACGCACCGGCTGATCCTCGAACTGGTGCACAGCGGCGCGGTGGACGGTTTGCGTATCGATCACGTTGACGGGCTGGCCGATCCGCAGGGTTATCTGATGCGCTTACGCCAGAAGGTGGGCGCTGAATGTTATCTCACGGTGGAGAAGATCCTCGGCAAAGGCGAGCATCTTCCGGCGGACTGGCCGGTATCCGGCACCACCGGGTATGAGTTTATCGCCGCGCTTTCAGATGTGCTGGTTGATAACGCGCAGCTCGATAAGCTGCGAAAAGCCTATGACAGCGTTGCCGGGCGGCGCGTGAATATGCACGACGAGCTACGTGCGGCCAAACTGCTGATGGTCGATCGTAACTTTAACGGTGAATTCAGCGTGCTGGTGTCGCTGGCGCTCACTATTGGTCACGCGGAAATCCCGGTGCCGCAGGAGGACGCGGTGCGCCAGGCGTTGCGCGAACTATTGATCGCCTTTCCGGTGTATCGCACTTATGGCACGGAACAGGGGCTACCGGCGGCTGACGCCGCGCTGTTACGTAAGGTGGTCGAGAGTGTTCAGCGTAGCCCGTATGCGCCGGACGCTGACGCGCTCGACTTTGTAAGCCGCATTCTGCTTGGCGATGTCGCGAAAAGCGCGCTGAGCGCGGCGGCACGTTTTCGCACTCGCTTTCAGCAGCTCACCGGGCCGCTGATGGCCAAATCCGTCGAAGATACGCTCTTTTTCCGCCAGCATGTCGATCTGGCACTTAACGAAGTCGGCGCGGAGCCACTACCGCGCACCTTCTCTCTGGATCGCTTCCACGCAGAGATGAAAACCCGGCTTGAGCGCCAGCCGGATGCGCTTTCCGGCACCTCAACCCATGACACCAAACGCGGGGAAGACGCCCGGGCGCGACTCTATACCCTGACGGAAGCGCCCGAACGCTGGGCGGATTGCGTGGCGCGCTGGCGGCAGATGAATCATACCAAAGTGCAACTGCTCGACGATGGCCACGCGCCGCGACCGATGGTGGCGTGGATGATCTACCAGGCGCTGGCGGGCGTCTGGCCGGTCAACTTACAAGCAGATGACGTGGCGGGCTTGCGCGCGCTGGAAGAGCGGTTTGTGGCGTTTGTCGAAAAAGCGCTGCGCGAAGCGAAACAGCGCACCGACTGGATCGAAACTAACGACGCCTATGAACAGGCGGTGCTCGATTACGTGCGTCATTTGTTATCGCCGGATAACAGCGCGTTTTTAACCGATTTTACCGCCTCGCTACAGCCGTTTATCCGCGCCGGGATGGTCAATAGCCTGACGCAAACGGTGATCAAACTGACGGCACCCGGTGTGCCGGATATCTACCAGGGCAGCGAAGCGCTCAATTTCAGCCTGGTCGACCCGGATAACCGGCTGGAGCCGGATTACGCCGAACTGGAGCGCTTGCTGGTGGATGAAGAGCAGGCCGATCCGTATTCACAGGAGAGCTGGTCGAGCGGGCAATTAAAGCAGTTTTTCATCTACCGGCTGCTGCATTTACGCCAGCAGATGCCGTCGCTGTTCCGCCGGGGAGCCTATCTGCCGTTAACCGTTTCGGGCGAAGAGGCGGAGCACCTGATCGCCTTTGCGCGCGTGGAAAATCAGGATGCGTTAATTGTGCTCGCTCCGCGCCTGCTATTCGATGCGCTCGACGGCAGCCTGGCGGGGGCCAATATTGCTTTGCCGCCGGAACTGGCGAATCGGCGTTACCGGCACATACTCAGCTCAGAGGAGGTTTTTCTCACCGACAAAGTGAATCTGCGATCGATTGGCGGTTTCACCTTTGCGGTACTGGTCAGTGCGTGATTGCGAAGAAAAGGGTGCGGTACATCAATCGTTATGTCTGGTGAGACTTTACAGGCGATCAAGGGGAAGCAATGTCTGACGGAAAACGTTTTTACATCACGGCGGGGCACGGCCAGCAACTCGGTGCGAATTACGATGGCGAGGGCGTCAACTTTGCCCTTTTTTCAGCGCATGCGCATCGTGTGGAGCTCTGTTTATACGCCCCCGATGGCAAGCAGGAGATCGCCCGGTTTGATCTGCCGGAAAACACGCACGAGATCTGGCACGGTTATGTGCCAGGCCTGCAACCCGGCACGCTGTACGGCTATCGGGTGCATGGCCCGTTTGAGCCGGAAAACGGTCACCGGTTTAACCCGAATAAATTATTGATTGACCCTTATGCCCGCGAGCTGGTCGGCGATATCGAGTGGAACGCGGCCCATTACGCTTACGATTTAGGCCATGAAGATAAAGACCTGACCTTTGATACCCAGGATAGCGCGCCGTTTACACCCAAATGCCGGGTTATCGACCCGCAAGCGTTCGACTGGCAGGATGGCGCAAGACCGAACATTCCCTGGCCGCGCACGGTTTTCTATGAAACCCATGTTAAAGGCTTCACACAGCTTAATCCGGCGCTGCCGCCGGAGTTGCGCGGTACGTTCGAAGGGATGGGACATAAGGCCACCGTGCAGTACATCAAAAGTCTCGGCATTACGTCCGTCGAGTTGCTGCCGGTACACTGGTTCCCGGACGATCAGCATTTACTCGATAAAGGCCTGCGCAATTTCTGGGGCTATAACACGCTCGGTTTCTTCGCTCCGGCGTCACGCTATTACGGGCCGCGCGGCATTCAGGGCTTCCGCGATATGGTACGGGCGTTTCACGATGCCGGGATCGAAGTGATCCTCGATGTGGTTTATAACCACACGGCAGAAGGCAATGAACTGGGGCCAACCCTGTCGTTTAAAGGCATCGATAACTTCTCTTATTACCGCACCTTGCCGGATCAGCACCGCTATTACATCAATGACACCGGTACTGGCAATACGGTGAATACCTCGCATCCGCGCGTGTTGCAGATGGTGATGGATTCGCTGCGTTACTGGGCAGAATCGATGCATATCGACGGTTTTCGCTTTGATCTGGGGACCATTCTTGGGCGCGAGCCAGAAGGGTTCGACCAGCGCGGCGGCTTTTTTGATGCCATGACGCAGGATCCACTGTTATCCAGACTGAAACTGGTTGGCGAACCGTGGGACATCGGCCCCGGCGGTTATCAGGTGGGCGGTTTCCCGCCGGGCTGGGCGGAGTGGAACGACAAATACCGTGACACGCTGCGTGAATACTGGAAGGGCGATAACGTGTCGACGGACTTTGCCGCCCGCTTGCTGGGCTCCGGCGATCTGTACGATCAGCGCGGACGCCGCCCGTGGGCAAGTGTGAACTTTATTACCGCCCACGATGGTTTTACGCTGAACGATTTGGTGTCGTACAACGAAAAACATAATGAAGCCAACGGCGAGGACAATAACGACGGCCACAATGATAACCGTTCCTACAACTACGGCGCGGAAGGGCCGACCGAAGACGAAGGCATCAACACCGTGCGCGAGCGGCAAAAACGCAACTTCCTCGCTACGCTGTTCTTCTCCCACGGCACGCCAATGTTGCTGGCCGGGGACGAGTTTGGCCGCACCCAGCAGGGCAACAACAATGGCTATTGCCAGGACAGCGAAATCTCGTGGATCGACTGGGACGCGCCGCAAAGCGGCAACGGTAAAGCGCTGTTAGAATTCACCCGTCATGTGCTGGCGTTGCGGGCTTCGCAGCCGATCCTGCGGCGCGAGAACTGGCGCGATGGTATGGAGATCCGCTGGTACAACGCGGGCGGCGGCGAGCAGTTGCCGGAACAGTGGGATGAAGGCACGACGCTTGGCGTTTATATCGGGCGTCCGGATTTGCAGGAAGAAGAAGGGATCTGGCATGACGTGCTGATGCTGTTTAACCCGTTTGAAGGTACAGTGCCGTTTCGCATTCCGCAGTTCGGCGAAGGCGGTTGGGTGCTGGAGCTGACCACCGCGGATAGCGCGAAAAGCGGGATTGTGATCACCAAAGAGAAGGATTTCGAACTGGAAGGACGCAGTATCGTGCTGTTCCGTCGCCCGTAAACAGAATGCGCCAGGTGGCATGCTTGCCTGGCGCATTCTACTTTATGCGCGGATCAATAACTTACCCCGCAGTAACAGCGCGAAGGTTTTTACCATCAACAGCGCGATCACCAAATTGGCCGCGATAAACAGCGGAAATGACATCCAGTACAGTGCGCCGCCTGGGGTGCCGTGTCCAAGGCGAATCGAGGTGGTCGCCAGTGACGCCACGCCGAATGAAAAACTCCAGAACGACGGGTTAAACGGCTGCGAACTGTACCAGGGGATCAGCCTTATCATGAACAGCATCTGCAGCAAGCCATAGCCGAACAACAGTTTGGCGAAAACATCGGCCTGCCCGCCGTTGACGCTCAGCCAGGCGCTACAGGCCACGAATGCAGGTGCCATCTGAATGCCAAGCGATGTGCGCACGGCGGGCGACATTTCATCAAGATTACGCATCCGGCTCAGGATCGCAGGCTCAAGACTCAGCCAGGAGAAGATCCCTGCGCCGAGAAACAACATCCCGACATCGTTAAAACCGAACGCGCCGCAGGCCATCGCACTGATAAAGTTGTTGGCAACCGTTGGCAAATAAAGCCCCGGCGTTGTGGCTTCTTTCGGGTGCTGACCGCGCCATAATCCGGCGGTTTGCCAGGCGGAGTAGGCAAGCTGAACAATGACAGCAACAAGAAAAAGCCCCAGCGCCAGCGTGTGAAACCACGGCGCAAGACCAATGGCGACCAGCATCGAGGTGGCTGGTGCCAGGCTGACAAAACTGCTTTTCAGCGGATGGGTGATCTCCTCCAGCACGCTCGTGCCGTGACGGAGCATTCTACTAATAAATGCCAGCATCAGTAGCGCCCAGATGACCATCGCCAGAATGATTAAGCCATCCGCAGGCAGCAGCGTGACTGGCCAGATAGTGGCAGCAAAACGCCAGGAAAAACCCAGCCCGATGATGCCAAGCACGATGCCAAAGTAACCGGCTGGAAGGTTGAGGTGTGAATCTTTCATCACCAAACTCCTGAAATGTATAAGCCCTGAAGTAAGACGCGCGCCATTATATATGACATTTCATATGCACGTTTTACTTTTTATTCAGCTTAATATGTTGATTAAATAACCGATTAATTAATCACATTGAATTATTTATGGCTTGGTCTACCGTTAAAGAGTAAATGATCGACTGTGCTTTTCTGTTATTTACAGCCATCTCAAAACAATCCGGAGAATGCCTGATGAACAAAAAAAGTTTAGTGATTATTAGCGCGTTAACATTATTGGCGAGTAATGCCTGGGCCGCTAAATTAATGGAAAAATCAGAGTTTGAAAAAGTTTCTTCGCAATATGAAAAGGTTGGCGAGATTGCAACATCCGACGAGATGTCACCAATGGATGCCCGCCATGCGTTAAGCAAGCTGGCGGATGAAAAGGGCGGCGATGTGTATGTCGTAACGTCCGATCAAACAAGGAAAAAAATCCACGCAACGGCCGATGTTTACAAGAAAAAATAGAAGAATAAAACCTCCTCCTGCTGGAGGTTTTTTATTTGCGAAAGAATCTGGTCTGAATATATCGAATATCGTAATAGTTAGGTTTTAATTTAAAGACTCTTATTGGCTGAATATATTGGTGCGCAGCGTAAATATGCCTGCGCATCTATTTTCTTTTTTCTACCGCAGTAATAGAGGAGTTTGTATGGGCGTCATCTTACGAATGACGATGCGCGTCTTTGCCATCGTATTATTCATCCTTGCCAGCACTGGCGTGTTTGCAGGTCAGTTAATTCTCAAAAATACTTCATCATCGCCGATAACCTGTACGGTTGACGGCTGGACCCGCGCGTCCGGCGGCAGCTTCGACTGGTTTATTAAGGTTGAGCCAGGGCAAAGTTTTTATGTCGGGCAAAATACCAGCCGACCCAATCCACCGATCATTAACTGGGCGAACTGCAATAACCTGCAAACCCGTGCTATGACGCTGACCCCGAAAGGGCCGAACCAGACGCTGGTGCTGAATGGCCAGCAAAACCGCGTGCTTAACGTGTCGCTCTATTCGTACCTGCCCACGTTACCGACGGATAATTTTGAAAGCCTGGTCGCTTATGTGGTGAAAACCTGGCAGGCACAACATCCGGACGTGTTGCTGAATGCCGTGCTTAGTCAGGAGGTCAAGATTTATGACTTCAATAAGCTGCGCACCATTCTGGGAACGGAGGGGTTTGATGTCGTTGAGCTGGATGTGTTGTATCTGGGATTTCTGGCGGATAACCAGCTTATCAACCCCGCGCAAATTAGCGGAGATGCGCCGTGGCCGGTTGCACTTGCCGGATCGACCTATAAAGGCCAACTTTGGGGTATTCCCAGCTGGCTGTGTATGAATTTTATCTACGCGTTTGACAAGGCGATTACCCAGCAAAACACGCTTGATAATTTACTGAGCTATATGAACTCGCTGCCCTCTGCAGTGCCGGCGCTGGCAGGCAGTTTTAATGGGCACTGGGCGGTGCCTTCCAATTACATCAACGCCTATGTGCAGCGCTATGGCCTGAACGCAATGCCGCAGGCCATGCAAATGCCGCCGGATAACGCAGTGATTTCGCAGTTGGTTGCCTTATCGGACACTTGCCAGAAAAAAGGTGTCGGTATTAATCAATGTACCAACGGCTATTTTTACAATGGCACGGGCGTGACCCCTGAGCAGGCATTTGCCACCGGGCAATCCAGTACGGAGATGGGGTTTTCTGAACAGTCGTTCTACGTGAACCTTTATCGTCCGTCGCAAAGCGCACCGTTGTATGTCATTCCGGTGCCGTGGGGACAAAAAGCACAGCCACTGCTATTCCAGGATAGCTTCGTTTCCAGCGCGGCCACCTGCAAGCCGGGTAGCCAGTGCAGTCGTGACGCACAGGCATTCACCACCATGATGACCGGCGTGGCGATGAAAAATTACATCGTGCAGTCTCAGGATCTTCCTGCCGGCACGCCGTGGCGCACGCTGCTGGTGGCTACCCAGCCTTTCTGGCAGCAGTCGCAGATCGTTAATAACGCTTATTACCAGCAACTGCGCCCGATCTTTGATACGGCAGCACCGTTCCCGAATAACTTCACCGAATCCGTTCAAACGACAATGGATACCCAGATTTGCGCCGCGCTGAAAGCACAGCGCCCGCAATTTGACTGTGGCGACAGCGCGAAAACTTTGCTCGCGACCGGCCACGCGAAGACGCAGCCGCGTCCAACTTCAGGCGAAAGCAGGAGCAAATTATGAGTGTCGGCCCGGTTTCAGGAAATGGCATCGTGATTACGTTGCCGCCAGGAAAAACGGTCTTCTGGACGGCTAATGTTCAGGCGTCCTGGGCGCAATACGTTCAGGTGCGGGATTCGGCGAATAACCCGGTCTTTCAGGCCAATGGAGCATCGACAGGTGGGCATTCACCGACGCAGATCGGCCAGGGAACGTTTGTCGCGTCCGGGACGGGAACATATACCGTCTATCTGGGCTACAACAATGGGCAATCCTGGTCGCAAGTGATGTGGGAGGAAATGACGCTCAATATCGGCAGCCAGATCTATTCCAGTTGCTTTAATTTTATTTCCGAAGATGGTGCCGATCAGGACTATAACGACACCTGCCTGACATTAACCTGGTTTAACAGCATTGGCTGAGGAGAAGAACATGTCGATAGGACCTGTTAGTGGCAATGGCATTGCTATCGTTATTCCGCCGGGTAAAGTCGTCTTTTGGTCGGTGCTGGTACAAAGCTCGGCGAACCAGTTTATTCAACTGAAAGACAGCCTCTCCAACGTGGTGTTTACCGTGCAGGGTGCAAGCTCAAGCGGCGGTACGCCAACGCAAGTTGGCAGTGGTTTTTTTCAGGCGGATAACTCGGGTAATTATACTGTTTTGATCGGCACCAACGGCGGACAACGTTTTTCAAACGTTCTCTGGACACAGGATATTATTACCCGCGGCGCGTCAGTCTTTTTCGGCAAATATATCTTCGCCAGCGAGGATTCAACCGACAAAGATTACAATGACTCATTTTTCCAGCTGCAATGGTTTGAAAACGTAGGGTAAGGCGTTTTTCCCTCATCAGGAGTGCTTCGGCACTCCTGTCTCTCGCCGAAATGGCCCATTTCCCTGATATACCTTGATTTCCCTTGTTGGTTTGGCAAAATCATTTATCCATTCGGTGAATGCTTTCTCTCGCAATCTGTCTGTTATGCGGGCGCTAGCGTGCCTGCGCACAGAGATTTAAAGGGAAATAACGATGTTATTCGTAGACAGGGGGCGTGTCGCCATTCCATCCGTGTTACTGCCTGGTGGCGCGGCAGAGGCAGAAAAAGAGAAAGCGGCGGTGTTTTATAAGCAGGCGCATCATTTGCAGAGTCGCTTTGAATTTAAGGTTTTCAGAAGCAAAGAGGTCAAAAGTGCGCTGTATGATCTCTTTCAGGGTAAGTGTGCGTGGTGTGAATCACGGATAAGTTCAACGGTATCCGGGGATATTTGCCATTACAGACCTAAGGGCGCCGTCGCAGAGAGCCGGAATCACCCAGGATACTGGTGGCTGGCAAGCCAGTGGGAAAATTTGCTGTTAAGTTGCCCCGCATGTAATCGACCGCATCAATATAATGGCGTCATATCGGGAAAGTCGAGCCGCTTTCCTCTTGAAGATGAAACACAGCGCGCCTTTGAGCCTGGATGGGAAGAACGCGAAAAGCCGTTATTGTTGGACCCGACTTCTGGTGATCCTGCCCGGCATTTTGTCTATGACTGGGAAGGAAACATCCTCAGTGAGACGCCAGAGGGACAGATGACGATCACCATCATCGGGCTTAATCGCCCGACATTGGTCGAAGCGCGTAGAAGTGCGCTGGCTATGGTTCGTAGTGTCCTGGATATGCTTGTTTCTGCCTCCAGAGTCGGCTCAGAAAATCAGCGGTTGCTTGTACTTCGTCATCTGGAGGCGTTAACCGCTGATGATGCTGAGTATGCAGCGATAAAACGCCAACTCATTTCGGCAGAGCTTAAAAAGATTGTGCGCGATACTGGATACGATGCTTTTCATTGGTTGAATTCAACCCTGCCAGTTACAAAGAAAAGAGTGAGCGGAATATGGGAAAAAGTCAGGGATTTTGAGTTAAAACAATCTGATTTCTCCTTACGCAACAGTCGGGGCATTGCTATTTCGCGGTCGCAAAGCCGAAAAATACAAAAAGTAACAATCACTAATTTTAAAGGCATTGATGAGTTAACGTTTAATGTCGCCAGTAACTGGCAAATGCTGTTGGGTGAAAATGGCGCGGGTAAAAGTTCGGTTTTGCAAGCCATCGCGCTCTGTTTGAGCGGCGCGGACAACTTTGCAAAATTAGTGAACGAAAACGGTATCGATCCTAAAACCTGGATCAGGTCTAAACGGCAAAAAGTCACTATTGAAATCCGGGTGAGTGGTTTTGTTAAACCTCATTCGTTGCATATTTATCGTGACCGGGCAGTGTTTTTACGTGCTGCAAATAAATCAGCATTAGTCGACTATGCAAAAGGCAGCGCCACGGTGACAGGCGCAAGCGAGGCCAGGGATGTCCAGTTTGTTCTACTTGGGTACGGCGCGACACGGTTATTAAAACCCGCATCAAAAATGCCGCCGCAATTCCGTTGGCATGAAGAAGAAGCGATACGCTACGCACGATTCGATAATTTGTTCGATCCGCTTTCGTTACTGATTTCCGCAGAAGAGTGGCTGTTAGAGCAGAAGCGAGAGATCTTTGATCTCAGCGCGCGCGCGTTAAAAGATTTGTTAGGCCTGGATAACAACGACATTTTGGTCAAGCGAAATAACACCATTATGGTTGTTATGAATGACAAAAAACCTTTACCGCTGACCGCGCTTAGTGATGGTTACAAGACGGTGATTGCCTTGTGTGTGGATATACTCGCGATAGCGACGGAGTTTTGGGGCGATCCTGGTAGCGCCGAAGGCATCGTGCTGGTGGATGAACTCGATTGTCACCTGCATCCAACGTGGAAAATGCGCATTGTTAGCGCGTTAAAACGGGCATTCCCGGAAATGCAATTTATTTGCACCACCCATGATCCGCTCTGCCTGCGTGGCCTGGGCGCGGGAGAGGTGTGTGTGATGCAGCGTGATGGTGAAGGTATCAACTTGCTGAGCGATTTGCCAAACCCGGCGGATTTCCGTGTGGAACAGTTATTAACCTCTGCATTTTTTGGCCTGAACAGTACGCAGGATCCGGAAAATGAGGCGATCTTTGATGAATACTATGCGCTGCTCGCTTTACCTGAAAAGGATCGAGAACAATCTCAGCGGCTTGAGCAATTAAAGATTGAATTGAAGGATCGACGCTATATTGGCGAGACGCCGCGCGAACAGCTGATGTTTGAAGCAATCGATCAACTTATTGCCAATAAAAAAGATAAAGGGTTCTTGCGCATTCATGATATGAAGCCGGAAACGATCAGCACAGTTAATAATATCTGGCAGGATGTATTAAATAACAGGCTGCAAAACAATGATCAAAATTAATCGTCGTCAATCAGCACCGCTTATCGGTATTTATACAGCGCCGCTTGATCAAAATGGCCATCCTACACCGACAATGGCTATGAGTGAACGCAATGATGCAATAATATTTTTCACCGATCCGAACAATTTTTCCAATAATAAGAAATTAACTAAATCTCCGTTTCAATTCACTATTTATCAAGACAAAGAATTGGCTACAGAACTTGAGAAAATATTTGGGAAAAAATGTGCTTACTGTGAATCTGATTTCGCAGCAGTAACCTCAGCAGAGATAGAACATTTTCGGCCTAAAAATCAGATCTCGACGCAGGACAAAAAAACACTTCGACCAGGCTATTACTGGTTAGCGGGTGATTGGCTGAATTTATTAGTGGCATGTCCACATTGTAATCGGAAAGTGAAACACCAGGTTCCGGGTCAGCCCGATAAAATCTCACTAGGAAAAGGCACACAGTTCCCTCTTGCCGATGAAACAAAACGTCTTCGTCTACACACCTGTAGTGAGATGCAATTCAAAAGCGAAGAGGATCATCGACTGCTGATCAATCCTTGTATTGAAAACCCAGAGCTCTATTTCACCTATGACGATGATGGATTAATACATCCTAAAAATAGCCGTAATAAAAAAGCAGTTTATTCAATCCATGTCTACGCTTTGCAACGTAAGCACTTAGTTGAAGCGAGGAAAAAGAAGCTGGTTGATCTGGAAGAAAAGCTGATGAATTTAGAGGATCCGATCATAGAATTAGATGCACTTGATCCACGAGAGGTGGCGCGCTGTACGGCTAAGAAACAACAAATTGCAAGATTGTTGGGGCAGGTTAAGAAGATGCTGGAGCCTGGTGAACCTTACCTTGGCCTGCTTCGGGATTATATTCGTCGACACGTTGCGCTAGGGACTTACCAGAGATATCGCGCAGCGGGCATTCATATTGAGGCGCTTCTGGATCTACCTGTATCACATCCGCTTCCGGTGCCACGTCTTAACCTAAGTACTTTCAGAAACATGACGTCAAGGATCCCCGTCGGGTTGCGGCTGAGATAAATTAAATCATTATTTTTCAATAAGTTGCCTGCTTATTGCACGGTGGTGGCATTTATTTGCATTTCCCTGGCAATATTTTTACCGCTCATCCGTCTACATCATCACAAGCAATTATTCACTAACCTGATGGAGTAGATAAAAGATGAGAGATTTTGATATGCATGGGCACAGACACGGTCACGGCTTTGGTCGGCACCGCATGATGAAACCGTTGATCATTGGCGTGGTGGTATTCATCGCGTTAGGGCTGCTGGTGATGTCCTTATGGAACGCACTGTTACCGGCAATTCTTGGCGTGAAAAGCATTGGTTTCTGGCAGGCGCTGGGGTTGTTAGTGCTGAGCCGCATTCTGTTTGGCGGACTGGGATTCCATGGGGGAATGTTTGGCATGGCACGTCGACGTATGCACGAACGCTGGATGCAAATGACGCCGGAGCAGCGTGAAGCCTTTATCCAGCAGCGCCGCGAAGGTTTTGGTCACCGCGATCGCTGTGGCTGGCGGGCGCGTTGGGATGAAAGGGCGGATGACCGCCATCAGCCTGACGATAGCAGTGCAAAAAAACCGGATGCTGAGTGAGTACGGTGAAAACCATGGACGGCGAGTCTTTGCTGGTCAACGCGCTAAATGCCTGCCGCTCACGTCTGAAAGCGTTTATTCGTGGGCGCACGGCAGTGCGCGATGACGCCGACGACATTTTGCAGGAAGTGACTTATCAACTGATAAATGTGGAACAACCGGTGGAGAATGTTGCCGCCTGGTTGTTTCGCGCCGCGCGCAATGAAATGACCGACAGGGCGCGTAAAAAACGTGAGCTGCCGCTGTCCGGTTTTTTCAACGGCGGTGATGATGAGAGCGATTTTGCGGAAGATGAGTTGGCGGAAACGCTGTTTGGCGTGCCGCAAACGCCAGAAGAGGAGTATCTGCGCGAATTGTTATGGCAAGAACTGGAAAGCGCGCTGGCGGAACTTCCACCCGCCCAGCGCGAGGTGTTCGAAAAGACCGAGCTTGAGGGCTTGAGTTACAAGGCGCTGGTGGAGGAGACGGGCGTCAGCATGCAGGCGCTGTTGTCCCGTAAACACAAGGCGGTGCTCTATCTGCGCAGTAGGCTGCGCAATGTTTATGATGAATTAATTGCTGAGTGAATAACTACGCTGAGCAAACATATATTGACTAGAGGTTTTTTAATAGCTCTCTGTTAACCAAGAACAGGAATAATTTAGTAGGAAAGGATTGTTTTTGCTTTCGAATAATGAGTATTATTGAGAACTTTCTCTAGAAATCATGTTTCTGGTAAGGATAACAGACATGCTTAGATATATTAAAGAATTCGCGTATCTTTTCAAAGACAGCAGGAAAGTTATTAATGTTGACGTTTTTGAATGGAACTTGAAGCATATTACGTTAAAAAAATTACCCAATCATGCGAAATGGGATGATTTTGCGATACCACATCCGCCACTCGAATTTACCCTATGGCAATTGGCTCACGCCGTAGTAAAAACAGATTTCCTTATTCAGCGCAATTATAGCTTTCATAGCCTGGGACTTATCTTGTCTGCTCATGAACTGATTAAATTGGCAAAAAATGATAATCTGAGGCTCGTTGATGACATTGATACAGTTGTCAATGATGTGACATTAACAAGCCTAATAGGACGGCTGGGGCAAGGCATATCTTTACTACTGAGTTATAAATTAGGTTACATTTTCGTGGGGCATCTGGCTTCCGATGTTCAAGTGAAGGCTCATATAGCTGCTTTGCCTGATTCTATGAAGAGAGTGAAAATAGCGGATTTTTTATTTGAGAACAGTAATAAACAAAGAGTTATTTTTGAATCTAAAAGCTCATACGCGTTGCAGATTAATGACCCCTCTGAGATTAAATCGTCGTTAAAACGAGCTTTAGATAAACAGGTAGATCCCTGGCTGAACAGTCCCACAACTAATATCAATAATGGTTATGCGATGCATTCTGCCCTACGTGGTGAAAAGCAGCCCGTTAATAGCGCGATCATTTATGTCGATCCGCCAGGGGGAAATACAGGTTACGAAATTGAGTTTTCAGCCGAATGGGTAAAAGTTAGGAATTATGCAGCATGGTTCAAGTTTGCTAATCTTTTCACGCTTGCTGATAAATTAATGAACGGTGGCGAAAGCCATTTGCAACAATATTCCTTCAGAGTCGAGCAGTTTTTTGGGGGGGAGTTTGTTATATTAAACAGACATAAAAATAAATATGAAAACGCAATTATTGTGGGCATTGATTTGCAGTTAATGCGGGCAATTGAGAAATATTTTGCTGATGAAAAAAACGATTTCATTAACTATGCCGGAATAGATAGTTATCGGATATTCATGGAGAGCATTGCATATCAAGCATTCAACTACAGCGTGTTCCCCGACGGTACGTTAATTGGAGAATCTGAGTACGAGAACCCCCGGGGAAACTATCAAAAATTTTTCCTTCCTGCTTAACCGCCCCAGCGGCTCTTCAAATAATTCACCGCCTGCTGAGTTTGCGGCTGTTCCAGATAACTTTCGCGGAACAAAATCGTGCCGTTAATTTGCGGCAGCGATTCGTTTAAATCGAGCTGTTTTTTCAGCTCAGGCACGCCGCTGTTGACTGTCCAGTCGGGCTCATTCTTCGAATATTCCCCCACCTTATACAGTGCCACGCCAATGTAGAGACGCGTTTTTGTCGGTTTCACGACATCCGCCCACCATTTTGCCAGCACATCGTAACGCGCCGCATCGCGCGCGAATGGCCAGTAGATTTGCGGGGCAATGTAATCCAGTAACCCTTGTTGCACCCAGCGGCGCGTGTCGGCAAACGACTCGTCATACGCTGCTGCGCCACGCGTGTCCGAACCGGCGGTATCGAATGAGCGGTTACGCCAGACTCCTGCCGGGCTCACGCCGAATTCTACATTAGGATTGAGTTGTCGAATGGTGCGTGAAACCTGCTCAATCAATTGCTGAGTATTGTTGCGCCGCCAGTCGGCTTTTGAACTAAACGCCTGGCCATATTGCCGGTATGTCTGGCTGTCATTCAGCGCAGAACCGGGGGTTTCCGAGTAGAAATAGTCGTCAAACTGCACGCCATCGACCGGGTAGCGTGCCACCACTTCGGCAACGATGCTGGTTATCCAGTCGCGCACTTCCGGAATGCCGGGATCGAGCACAAAACGGTCGCCCGCCGTGCGGATCCAGTCGTGATGCAGCACAAAAATGCTGGCCGGATGCAGGGATAATGTGCGGTTGAGCTCCGCCGTGGTCGATGGTTTGGTATTGACCGAAACGCGGTAGGGGTTAAACCACGCATGCACTTTCATGCCGCGTTTGTGCGCTTCATCAAGAATAAATTGCAGCGGATCGTAACCCGGATCCTGCCCAATCGTGCCGGTCAGCATATCTGACCAGGGTAAAATCTTCGACGGCCACAGCGCGGTGCCATCGGGTTTGACCTGGAAAAAGACGGTATTGATGCCGAGGTTTTTCAGCTTATCCAGCTTGTTTCTCAGCGCTTCCTGCTGCTGGCTAACACGTAACGAGGCACTCAGGTTGACCGAATTTACCGGCGGCCAGTCGAGACGCGACACTGTCGCCAGCCAGATGCCGCGCACCGGTTGTGTATTTTTTGCCGGCGTCGTTGCGAGCGGTTGTTTTGCCACCGGCGGCAACGGTGTGACGAGTGATTTCGGCGCTTTTGAGGCGCAACTGGCGAGTAAAAGCGCAGTGGCAATAAGCACGGCTGACTTTTGTAGTGACATCTGAAAATTAGCTCTTAGGCGTTCGACCGCTAGTCCACGGGTTAAACGCAGGTTCGTCTGATTTGGCCGGGGCGTTCTCTTCCAGTGATTCGAGATACAGCGCCTCGACTTCCGCGCGCGCCCAGGGCGTGCGTCGTAAAAATTTCAAACTGGATTTAACGCTTGGATCGTTCTTAAAGCAATTGATATTGATGCGTTTGCCGAGTTCGGTCCAACCGTAGCGGGCGACCAGCGCGTTAACTTGCATTTCAAGCGTCACGCCGTGCAAAGGATCTTTTGAAATATGAGCGGCCATGGGAAGTCCAGTTTTCGGAAAGAGTTGCGCGGAAGGTTACAAGAAAGCCCGCTGAGCGTCACGGGCTTTGCGCTGCTAAACGTTACAGCCCAAACAGGCAAGGGCGACTTTTTCCGGATCACGGCTGTTTCGGCCATCTTCAGCAAGACGACTTTCAGCGTAGCGGCGTCACGAGTAAAAGGAGGAAGCGGTGGGCGAGTGCTTGTGAGAGGCTTTCTGGGTTAAGTGCTGGCAGAAACTCTGCCAGCACTTACCTGTTCCTACGCGTCGTTATTCTAATAAGTGACGGTGTAACGCTTTTACCGCACTGTCGGCGGATTCCGCAGGAAGCAGGAAACAGAGATTATGGCTGGAAGCGCCATGGCAAATCATCCGCACGGCATGGCTTTCCAGCCTGGCGAAAACCTCTTTGCACATCGCCGGAGCCTGCGAGAGTGCGTTACCAATAAGCGAAACTAACGCCAGCCCGGTCTCGATTTCGACATGGCAGTGCGATGACAGCTCGGTAAGCAGCGAGGTCGTTAGCGTGTCCGCTTCACCGGACGTTGAGCCGGTAGAGTTGAGGATAAGCGCAATGCTGGCTTCCGAGGTGGTCACCAGATCCATGGCGACGTCATGACGCGACAAAATGCCAAACATCTGTGCCAAAAAACGGTGTGCAGGCTGCCCATCCACGCTGGATAATTTTAATAGCGTTTGCTGACGCCGAATGGCCAGCGCACGGTAACGCGGCGGTTCATGCGTGTCGCGGCATACCAGCGTTCCGCCCGCGCGCGGCTGGGCGCTTGAGCCGACAAAAACCGGAATGTTTTTACGCATCGCCGGGAGCAAGGTTGCGGGATGCAGCACTTTCGCGCCAAAGGTCGCCATTTCACTGGCTTCCGAAAATGAGAGCGTGTCAATGCGCTTCGCCTGGGCGACGATTCTGGGATCGGTAGTATAAATCCCGGCGACATCGGTCCAGATATCCACGCGCGCTGCTTGCAGCGCTTCCGCCAGCAATGAGGCGGTGTAATCGCTACCGCCACGGCCAAGCGTGGTGGTTTGTCCCGCCGCGTCGCTGCCAATAAAGCCCTGAGTGACCACCAATGACTGCGCAATGCGCGGGCGCAAATGCTTTTCCACCCGTTCTGCAATCTCGCTGACTATCGGTACTGCGCAGCCGAAAGTGTCGTTTGTGCGAATGACTTTGCGCGCGTCAAACCACTGCGTTTCCACTTCGTGTTCGCGCAAGACCTCCACAAACAGCAAGGAAGACATCAGCTCCCCGTGGCTCACCAGCTCATCGCACAGCGCGTCTGACCGGGAGTCAGCGGACATGGCCGCAAGGTGGCTGATATTGTCGAGCAGGCGGTCGATCTCCTGGCCGATGGCTTCTGGCTGTTTCAGATGTGAAATAATGTTGTATTGCAGGGTGCGCAGGGTGTCGATCTTATCTTGTCGAACGCTGCTTTCCTGACCGCCAGAGAGTTCGACTAACAGGTTGGTGACGCCAGCGGAGGCAGACAAAACAACCAGACGAACATCTTTATCAGCAAGGACAATAGTGGCACTGCGGCTCATCGCGTCAAAATCGGCGACACTGGTTCCGCCAAATTTGGCAACGATGGTGTGTGGATAAATGCGAGTCATAACAATCTCATATCAGGGCGCCATCATTTTAATGGCATGAAAATTTTCATTCTCGGCATAAGGGAAGGATGCTTCGCCTTACGAAATGTCCGCCCGCGAACATTTCTTTTTACAACCCAGGATTCTGCTCCCGTTGTCGATAACCTGTATTGCCTCTCACGAGTTACCGGGTGTGATGCGCATTAATGGCTAAATAGATGCTTCCTTTTTTCGGCTTAGAGATTTTTATCGCGGGCATAGTAAGTGATTTAACTCGCTGAATCGATATTTTCCTCAGCATTTGCAATAAACCAATGGAAAATATCATGATTTATTCAGCAGTTGCTGGCGAAGTTTGGCTTAAATAACGTTCTAATAACATAAAAAGAGCACAAATATTAAAAAGGGAGTCTTATCATGGCGTTGTTCACGAGGTAGCCTGGAATATTCTTGTAACAGAATTGGTTACAATTGATGCTGAACAACCCCCACGCAAAAATATTTTTTGTCATTGATTTTTAAAGAAAATGACATAAATGACCTGACAAAATAAAAGATTGAGTCCGCTGCTGAAAACACATATATTAGCCGCGTTTTTTACAAGCCCCCTTAAACCCTTATTCAACCCGGTGTTAAAACAACCCAGGTTGTAGGAGAGATATGATGACGGATAAAGTCCGTATTGATTCTTTGAGTGCTAATTCATTCCCGCAAAGCAATGAGACCTTCTTAGCAAGACAGGCTGAATTTGAATCCAATGTCAGAAGCTATCCGCGTAAATTGCCGTTAGCGATTGCCAAAGCGCAGGGCGTCTGGATCACCGATGTTGAGAATAATCAATACCTTGACTGCCTTGCAGGTGCCGGGACTCTGGCGCTGGGCCATAATCATCCTGATGTGATTCAAAGCATCCAAAGTGTCATTACCAGTGGCTTACCGTTACATACGCTCGACCTGACCACGCCGTTAAAAGATGAGTTTTCAGAATATCTGCTCTCTTTGCTGCCGGGTCAGGGCAAAGAATATTGCCTGCAGTTCACCGGGCCTTCCGGCGCGGACGCCGTAGAAGCGGCGCTGAAGCTGGCGAAAAAAGTGACCGGTCGTTCCGGTATTATCAGCTTCTCTGGCGGTTATCACGGCATGACGCACGGCGCGCTCTCCGTAACGGGCAACCTGTCGCCGAAAGAAGCGGTGAACGGCATGATGCCGGAAGTGCAGTTTATGCCTTACCCGCACCAGTATCGTTGCCCGCTGGGCATCGGCGGCGAAGCCGGTGTGAAAGCGCTGACCTACTACTTTGAAAACCTGATCAACGACGTTGAAAGCGGCGTGCGTAAACCGGCTGCGGTGATCCTGGAAGCGGTGCAGGGCGAAGGCGGTGTGAACCCGGCGCCAGTCGAGTGGCTGCAGCGCATCCGTAAAGTGACCCAGGAACACGGTATTCTGCTGATCCTGGACGAAGTGCAGGCTGGTTTCGCTCGTACTGGCAAGCTGTTCGCCTTCGAACACGCGGGTATTGAGCCAGACATTATTGTGATGTCCAAAGCGGTCGGTGGCGGTTTGCCGCTGGCGGTATTGGGCATCAAAAAACAGTTCGACGCCTGGGCACCGGGTCACCACACTGGCACCTTCCGTGGCAACCAGTTGGCAATGGCGACGGGCCTCACAACGCTGAAGATCCTCAAAGAAGATCGCATCGCCGATAAAGTGGCAGAGCAGGGCGAATGGCTGAAAGGCAAACTGGCAGAAATGCAAAAACGTTTCCCGGTCATTGGTCATGTTCGTGGCCTGGGCCTGATGATCGGTATTGAGATCGTTAAGCCACAGGAAGCCCAGGATCATATGGGCTGCTACCCGGCAGACGGCGAACTTTCTGCACTGTTGCAGAAAAAATGCTTCGAATCGGGTCTGATCCTTGAGCGCGGTGGCCGTGGCGGTTGCGTACTCCGTCTGCTGCCTTCGCTGCTGATCAGCAACGCAGAGCTGGAAATTTTCCTCGATAAATTTGAAAACGCGCTGCTGAGCGCTGGCGTGAAGCCTGTTTAATCGGAGTAAGTGAGCGAATGTCTGATTTAAATCCGATTCTCTCGGGTTCCGCGCAGAGTATTGCTGCCTATCAGGAAGCGATTGAGCAGAGCACGCAAGCGGTTGTGCAGTGGCTCAAGCAACCTGAAATGTATCAGGGCAAAACTGTCGCGGAATTACGTGAGCGCATCAATTTAGAGTTCACGTCTCAGGGCCTGGGTAACCAGGCCGCTATTGAACGCGCCGTTGAGTATTTCCTCAAAGACAGTCTGTCCGTGCATCACCCGCAATGTGTGGCGCATCTGCACTGCCCGAGCCTGGTGATTAGCCAGGCGGCGGAAGTGCTGATCAACGCCACGAATCAGAGCATGGATTCATGGGATCAGAGTCCGTCAGCGACCATTATCGAGATGAAACTTATCGCGTGGTTGCGTGAGCAGGTGGGTTACCCGGCCGGAGACGCTGGCGTATTCACCAGCGGCGGTACGCAGAGTAACCTGATGGGTTTGATGCTGGCGCGCGATGCCTTTTTTGCTCGCCAGGGCCACTCCGTTCAGCAGCACGGCTTAACCGGTAATCTCAGCAAAATTAAAGTGTTATGTTCTGAAAATGCGCACTTTTCTGTGCAGAAGAACATGGCGCTGATGGGGCTGGGTTACCAGTCCGTCACGCTGGTGAAAACGGATGCGTTCTCGCGTATGGATCTTAACGATCTGGCGCAGAAACTGGCCGAGGCGAAAGCCAATGGTGAGCAGGTGATGGCCATTGTTGCCACCGCCGGCACCACCGATGCCGGCGCAATTGATCCGTTAGCGGAAATCGCCGCGCTGGCTGCCGAACAGCAGATTTGGGTTCACGTTGATGCGGCCTGGGGCGGCGCGTTACTGCTCTCTGAGAAGTATCGCCATTTCCTCAATGGCCTTGAGCTTGCTGATTCCGTAACGCTGGATTTCCATAAGCAATTCTTCCAGACCATCAGCTGTGGCGCGTTCCTGCTGAAAGATGCGCACCACTACCAGTTGATGCGTTACCAGGCGGCCTACCTGAACTCTGACTTTGACGAAGAGCAGGGCGTACCAAACCTGGTGTCGAAATCATTGCAAACGACGCGCCGTTTCGATGCGCTGAAGTTGTGGATGGGTCTTGAGGCGCTGGGTAAAAAGCAGTACGCCGAAATTATTGATAATGGCGTTACGCTGGCGCAGCAGGTGGCGCAGTTTGTTGCTGAGCAACCGCAGCTGGAACTGGTAATGCAGCCGCAACTGGCCAGCGTGCTGTTCCGTTTCCGCCCGCAAAATGGTGATACGGCAAGTGTTGCGTTGCTGAACCAGCGTATCGGCGATGCGCTGTTGGCCTCCGGGAGCGCCAACGTTGGCGTAACGGAAGCTGACGGGGTGACATGCCTGAAGCTGACGTTGCTGAACCCGACGGTTTGCCTGGGGGACGTCAAAGTTCTGCTGGCAAGCGTGGTTGCCTGTGGACAGCAGTTACAGAACGCCTGATTCACGGTGTAAATAAAAAAAGCCGACAGCAGCGATGTTGTCGGCTTTTTTATTGTCTGCAAAACGCTTATCTGTTCGTCACTCTTCGTCTGGCGTAACGGGGTCGGGTTCCCAGGAGATAATGTCGCCGGGCTGACACTCCATGGCTTCGCAAATTTTAGCCAGCGTATCGAATCGAATACCTTTTACTTTGCCGGACTTGAGCAGCGAGAGGTTTTGCTCGGTGATACCGATAAAGGCCGCCAGCGCTCTGGACGTCATTTTTTTCTCTACCAGCAGTTTGTCCAGATGAACCACCACAGCCATAGTTAAATAAACTCCCTGGTTTCTTCTTCCGCTTTGATCCCCGCGAGCATGGCGTGAAACGTCACAAATAACAAGCCGCCGGTGAGCAACAGAATCACATCACCAATCAGCACGGTGACCTGATAATATTTTTCTGGCCACCAGACGACCAGCGGTATTAAAAAGCGGCACACCGGCAATACGAAGCCAAGGCTTAGCATCATCAATGCAATATTACGCACACAACGCGCCAGCGCCAGGTTGAGGATTTGCCGTTTACCGACCAGGCGCATCACTTGTATTCCCTGCCAGATAGCAAAAGCAAACAACCCAACGGGGAAATAGAGAATAATTAATAGCAGTAACTGGTGAAGCGGTGATACGGAAGTCACTGGCAGGCTTTCTGGTTGCATATCGGCAAATTTAAGCATGCTGGAAATAAAAAACGACTCACCGGAAAAATATAACCACAGGGGTGTAATTAAGGCGAGGATGAAAAAGAGCGGTAATATCCCTGAGATAAACACCAGGCTGAGTTTATTTCCTATACCTTTCACTTTGTACCTTCCTGAATTAAGGATTCTATTTTAAAACCAGCATGCTCAAGCATGACATAAGCATCAATGAAATGGCAATCTTGCCAGCCGCCAGCACGCGCGGGGTGCGCGTTAACCAGGGCTCTGGCCACGCGCGATAAATACTGATGGCCATAAACGAAGCCTGAACGGTCCATGTCAGCATTCTGAACAGGTAACCTGTCATGGTCAGATGTGTGATTGTCTGCATCATCTCGGCACAATAAATGACAATCAAAGCCAGCATGATGTAGTTCAACAACCGTATTTTGTAACGTGCGACCCATGAGCCGCAAATAAACAGAATGACCGAGACAAAGGTTAATATCGCCCACAATATGTCAATCCAGTTCATGATGAACGTCCGTTTTAGCCGGTGTCTGTGTTAATAACAGGCGCATTGCCGGGCCAATAACGGGCCACGCCGTATCTGAGAGGATCACCACTGCGGATTGTTGCTGTGGATCGACCGCAATGGCTGAGGCAAAACCGGAGGATTCACCGTCGTGCCAGGTGATGTCCCGCCCACGAATACGGGTGGTAAACCAGGCGTAACCCACGCGTGAATCTGCATCGTCGGTAGCAAACCGTGGCGGCATTGCCGCGCTACCGGCAAGTTTGCCCGCCAGTAAGGCCTGAGCATAATGTGCCATATCGACGATGGTTGAACGCACACCGGCAGCCGGTGTGAACGCGCGCTGTATCCATGGCGCTTCGGCAAACCCGGACACCGCCCAACCGTGGCGAAATGTGGGCGTGTCGGGGGTTAACGCGTCGGCAACGGCAGTGTTTGCCATTTTCGTTGGTGCAAAAACCCGCGTTTGCAATAGCGTATTAAAAGGTTGATGCGCAGCTCGCGATAGCGCCAGGCCCAGCAAGGCGTAGCCGGTGTTGGAATAATCAAACCTGGCGGGGGAGGCTAAGTGGGAGTTATTCACCATTTCGATGACTGATTTTTCGTCATACTCCCAGAAGTTTTCACGCAGGATTATCTGGCTGATCACCCGGATCTTCTGGCGCAGCGATGAGGCTAACGGCGGCAGGCCAGCGCGATGGGATGCCAGTTGCTCAAGGGTAATTTCTCGCGCCGGGCCGCTGATTTCCGGAATAAGATCGCCGACGCGGGTTTGCGCTGTCGCTTCACCCCGGCGAAATGCTTCCATCAGTAAACTGCTGGTCATGGTTTTGGTCAGAGTGGCGATTTCATATTGTCGGTTGTAATCACTGTCCCAGAGTGCGTATTGAATCCCGCTCGGTGTAATTAGCGCGGCGGCGACGCTGCCTCGCGTTCCTTTCAGTAATGGCGTTAAAAACGACACCAAACTGGCATCTCCCGTCTGCCGAGCAGATGGAGTGCTAAAGCCGGGTTGCAGGTAAATGCCTGCGGCAATCAGTGTAATAAACACCGCGCCCGCAGCGAGCAGACGAGCTCGACTGCGAAAGTGACATTTGCTCATGGCGCCGCCTCAGAATGTGTACTGGATCAGTGACAACAGGGTGTACTGCATCCGGCTGTTCACCAGTGGGCTACTCCCGGCTTCATCGAACAGGTACTGCGCGCGGCTGGTCAATCCTGCTGCCAGGTTTTTATCGAACTGCCACACCAGTTCGGCATACAAGCCACCTTGCTGGAGGCCTGATGACGGGGAATAAACTTCAAAATCGGTGCGTTGTGCCTGGCGCGCCGTCACGCCGTAGTGGCGCTGTTGGTAACCCCTGTTCGCCCAACTTATATCACCGCCGACCGAGAGTGTTGCACTCTGCCAGCGCCAGAGTTGGGCTTCCGCGCCGCTCGTGACGATCATACTTCTGCCCGGCGCTTCGCCGCCATAATGCTGCTTTTCAGTGGCGGTTAACAGGCGCAGCCACAACGTCCAGTTCTCTTGTTGGTAGCGCAGATCTGCACCCGTCATCACCGCTGCTGACAGGTTCCCCATCCCTTGCAGATCGCGGTTTTTCCTGCCAGAAAATGGGTAGTTAAACACCTCTTTTCGCGCCTCATCTTGCGTTAACAACAGGCTTACGCTGAAAGGCGAGTCCGGTATCAGTCCCCATATCAGCCCGTCGGTAGATAGACCGAACAGCCCCCAGTTTTCGCTATGAATATTCACGCCCGCTTTCAACAGTGGTCCCACTGCCGTGTGGTTCGAACCTGAGTAAATGGGACGAGCGCTGACGCCCAGCCCGGCAAAACCAGAAAACTCCGCGCTGTGTGTTGGCGCACAGATGAGTAATACAGAGTACAAAACACCCTGTTGCAGACTTCTTTTCATTCGATGCCTCTCCTGGCAAAGGTGGTTGAAGTGGATGCAGGCTAGCCTGGAGTTTATCGATTTACAATAAGTTTTTATTGTTTTATTTTAATTATCATCGAGGGTAAAAAGGTGGTTTGGCAAAGAAGCGATGTCAGGGAGGCAGGATGGACAGGTTCACAGGTAAGAAAATCATCATTACTTTTCTTAAATAATGGTGCGGAGGATTTATGCGTTTTACGGTTTGAAAATTCGCTTTCCCGGGACATCGTTGTTGGTGGTCCATGGAACGAGACGGTTTTCAGCAAATCCTTTTTCAGGATGGCTGACATCAGATGTCAGTCCGCTGTGATTAACTCATTTTCAGACAGTTTTGCGCGTAAAAATATCACTTAAGTCTCTGGCGAATATGCCGTTAATAAATGGATGGATTTAAAAGGAGCGGAAACAATGAAGCAACAATGGACAAAGCTGGAAGCCATTCTGCAAGACGCCGACCCTGCTTTATTAGCCGATCTCGCCCCACCGGCAACGGACGCGGAGATTGCGACTTTAGAGCAGGCGTTGGGTATGAGTTTGCCTACCGATTTTGTGGCCTGCCTGAAAATTCACAACGGGCAACACGGTCACAGCCACGGGCTGTTTGATGACTCAGAGTTTTTATCCACCTCGCGGATTTTACAGGAATGGCGCATCTGGAAAGGGTTGCTTGATGGCGGCGACTTCGAAGGCGCTGAGTCGAGTCCACAAAGCGGCATTCGCCCGGTATGGTGGAGCCCCGCCTGGATTCCTTTCACTTATAACGGGGCGGGCGATCATCTTTGCCTGGATCTCGATCCGATAGGAGAGGGCGCGCGAGGTCAGATTATCACGCTCTGGCACGACGACGGCGCGCGTGAAAAACAAGCGGACAGTTTTGCACAGTGGTTCACGCAATATGTGGATCAGCGGTAGACCTTTTTAACATCGGCTCGATCAGGCTGGAGGATAAATGGATTTAACATACGAAGAATTAAAACAGCAGCGCCTGCAAAAACTCTTTGATGATTGTCAGCAGCAAGTATTGTCACAAATTATCGGCCCCTTTGGGCTTTCAACGGCCATGTTTGAAGATCGCAACGGCGGCAATGTGTCGACGCTGCATAACTTCGAACGCGAAGAGGCCGATTACATCGCCGATAAAGATATCTCCAGCCATGCGAAATCGCGCCAGGACTACCAGCGCGAAGAGTATGAAAGCCGTGATTTTACGCAAAAAAGCCAGCAGCTTCGTGCAGGCGGCGTTGATGGTTATACCGGTAAAGCGACCGATGCTGCGGATATGGATCTCGATCATGTCACCTCACTCAAGACGCTGTCGAAAAATAAGAAAGTGCATCTTGCCCTGGAAACCGGGGACAGCGTTGAAAAAGTCGTGAAAATGGCAAATGCCGATGAAAATCTGGTGACCACACACAAATCGATAAACCGTTCTAAAGGTGCCGGTGAACTCGACTCCTTCGCAGAAAAAAATGGCGAAAGATTCGAACTGGATCCGCAGAAGATTGTAGCGGCGCAGAAGCGCTCGGATGAGCATATTTCGAAAACGCTGAACTCGGCGCTGATGAAAAAGCAGGGCAAAGAGTTATTACAAACCGGCGGCCAACAGGCGCTGCAGATGGGAATGCGCCAGGCGCTGGGGCTGTTACTGACTGAATTGGTCAATGGCCTGTTTAATGAATTCAAAGTGCTTATTCAACATGGTGTTGAAGCGGGCAAAACACTGTTTGAGGAGATCCGCCAGCGCTTAATGCGTGTTATCGCATCCGTAGTAAAAAAGATCCCCGATGCGCTAGGGCAAATGTTCCAGGGGGGCGTGAGTGGTTTTATGAGTAATTTGCTCACCTTTTTGCTGAACAATTTTCTCTCAACTGCAAAACGTTTCGTGACCATGATCCGCGAAGGGCTGTTGGGGCTTTTTCGTGCGTTTAAAATGATTTTCTTCCCACCAGAACATATGACGGCGCAACAGGCGTTGCAGGAAGGGTTGAAGATCCTCACTGCGGTTATCGTGACGTCAGTCGGTATGTTATTAAATGAAAGCATCGCGACGTTTATGGCCACTTTACCGTTCCTGAAACCGTTCGCAGATATGTTAACACCCGTGCTGATTGGTATCGCTACCGGGTTGCTTTCCGCTTTTCTCGCTTATCAAATTGACACGTTTTTCGATCGCTCCCGTTTCTCGCTGAACGAAAAAATGATGGATGAGATGATCGCTGACAGCAAACGACGGGAAGCGTTTGCGGGTGAACTGGTGACGCTTGCAGAGAGTTCTCTGGGCAATATTGAAAATTACTCGAAAGCGGTAACGCAGTATCAGGCCATCGGGGCAAACCTCGCCACCGCCGCGATTTCGACGACGGCAACCCTTGCAAGTCTTGAGCGGACAACTCAAGAAACGGCTGCGCAGGTGGCGAAAAGCGCCGCTGTGGTTGCGTTTATTAATGAAAGCCAGTCTGAAATTGATGATTTTCTGAAAAACCTTTGAGAACAATAAGATGAGTGCGTTAAATA
Organism: Kosakonia quasisacchari; assembly: GCF_004331415.1. Taxonomy (GTDB): domain Bacteria; phylum Pseudomonadota; class Gammaproteobacteria; order Enterobacterales; family Enterobacteriaceae; genus Kosakonia; species Kosakonia quasisacchari. Next base: position 6,071 of record NZ_SJOP01000014.1, on the reverse strand, counting down.
AGCAGGAACTTCAGGTCATTCAGGCCTTTTCATCCGCCGACTTGCCGGAACGTTTCTTTCGTGACAGCAATATTAAAGAATTAATTAGCGGAATGACTGAGGAGCAGAAATCCGTTCAGAAGAGCGCAAAGCATGTGGATCACCTGCGGCAGGAACAGAAGGATGGCAACTTTTTCACTAACTGGTTGAACGATCGTGGCGATCTACTACAGGACGCGCAGATAGATCTCAATAAATCCATTGGTCGTCTGACGCAAAAATCTTCTCAGTTACTGATTGTTAACACCGCTCTTTCTAAGCTGCTGAACCAGCAACAGCAGATTTTATTGAATCAACAAAATATCCTGGAAGACCAGACGCGTTCCCTTGCTGAACAGAATGGTCAGATCCTGAAACAGCAGGTATTGCTGGAAGAACAGCAAAAAGAAATTAACAAGGCCAACCAGGGTCTGATGGATGCCAAAGGAGTTACGCAAGATCAGGCCCAGCAGTTGGTTGGCTGTGTAATACGGGTGACGGAGGCAGAAAATAAAATCGGCGAGGCAAATGCGACGTTACTGGCCGAGCTTGAACAGCGTGTCGCGCGCTCCGAGTCCGATTTTGCACAGCAATTGCAAAGCAGTCTGGCAGAGCAGGGAAGGCGGCATAAAATTCTTGAGCAGGCTATGGCAGAAAACGATGCGGTTCAGCAACAGTATGTTGAGTCAATACAGCAGTCGCTGGCACAAGAACAGCAGTTGTCTCATCAACAATTGCTTGCCGAACTTGAGCAAAATCGCCTGGCGCTGCTTGATTCAGTCAAAACTATCGCAAACCAATGCGATACATTGCAGCAAGAGTTAACTCAGGCTGTGATGCAGCACGTCGACCGCCAGACCAACACGGATAACGCTGTTGCGGCGTTACAAACACAATTTCTCCAGTCACGATTGCGTCACCGTTTTGCGCTGACGGCGATGGCCTGTGTTGTTGGACTTTCTGTCGGCTGGCAAATTATGCAGCACTTTTCGTTGCTCTGAAGCAGGTGCCGGGAATGAACAAACAGCGCAGTAACTCTACGACATAAGGAGATGCTGTACTGCTGCCAACGGTGTCCTTTTCAAACCACAAAGCTGATTACTACTGAGAGGCGGGCAAGAACAGACTGTTCCAGAGGAAGGCCGTGAATCAAAAGTGTGCAGCGGCCTGTGTGCAGGATAGATATCTCAGTTGTGGCAGGGCTTAATCATAATGGTCAGGTCATATTCAATTTAACATAATATACATTATGCGCACTAAGGTGGTGTTAGATAGAATCCAGCGGTTTGCCATCATGATTGCCGTGGTCATTTATCTCTGGTTTTCTTGCCTTAGTGCTTGCCCGCAATTACACCATTCATTCCGCCATGGGCGTTCCCTGATGAAAGCGCATCTGCCATCGGCCTGGTGTTGTTATGCATTCCTCCCACAACGATGTCCGTAATGTTTGCTTCGTCACCTGGCCTTGTTCGTCGAGGATAAAACTTCGATACGTCAACAATGCATAACCGCTGTTGTTCATCGACAATGCAAAATCATCTGATGCGATCGGCTCAGCGGCCTCATTTGCCAGCGCAGCAATCACTTTTTCTCTACTGTATCGTCTACCGGATCGGCCAATCTCAAAAAAATCGTGATGTAAAAACTTCTCGACAACTTCGGGCTGGCATCGAATTTCTGGATGATGAAGCTGCCGTTCATATCTCACCAACATCGCCAGTAATGCATCTTCTTTCATTGTCTTCCTTCCGCCTTGTTTGCATCACACATTTTTGAACGCATCTCTATGTACAAATTTTATTCAGATTATTCTTAATTGCTTACAAAGTTGAGCCCTTTACTCTTAAAATCGTCAACGACATAAGAACATTCGCACATGGAGAGATTGAATGGCATTCCCTGGACAATTCACAAACGACCTCCCCGATTACGGTTTCGCTCGCAGCCTTGGTCTTGCCTCTGGGAGTGACATTGATTTCACAGCGCTTGCCAATCAACTGGACTGTAGCCGAAGTTTCAGCCAGGTTGGCATAATTTATTCAGATGGTTCACACCAGTGGTTAGTCAGACCATCCAGACGGATTGCGACACCGAACGAAAGTTCGGTAAGCCATGTTGTGGTGACAAAAGTCAACGCGTCGTCGAATAATCCGGTTCTGGCAACCACTAATACTATCCAGTCTCCCTCGTTAGCCACTGAGATCGGTTCGACGGCAATTTCCTGCGGCGCCGCGATACTTACTGTCGTGCTGGCTGCGGGCGCAGGTATGGCAATTCCAATTACCGGTGGTTCCTCCATGGCTGTTGCCGCGGTGATTATCGCCGGCGGCGTTGCAACCGGGCTGCAGTGTGCTAATGGGCTTGGTCGGCTCTCTTTAATTGCAATGAATCATGATGATTATGTCGGCTGGCTGGATTCCCAAGAGTGGTACACGGCAACCAACACTGCGTTGGATCTCATTTCACTTGCCGGGGCTGCTGCGGGTTTAAAAAGCGCAGTATTAACCTACCGGCTCCTTAATCGTTCAACATCTGAGAGCCTCCTTTCTTTGTTGCAGAAAATGAGTCGCGCTGACCGGACTCGATTGACGGAAGAAATAATCCGTATCCGAAACCCCGGTATTTCTAATTCGGGTATTAAGGCGGCAATGAAAGCAGGCGTTTATCCTAAACGTTATCCTTCAGAGGCCTTGCAATTAGTCTTGCAACGCGAGTTGATGAATGCCGTTACAAACTCTTCTGCATTTATCGGCAGTGCGGTTTCTGGCACCATTCGAAACCCGCAGAATATAACGCAATCCGGTAAATATATTTTTGGTTTAATTCAATCATTTTCATTTACAGGAAGTAATTGACCCGGCAATGATGAAATATATTAAAAAAAGCCTTGCGTTAAGTAATGTTATCGCAAAGAAAATATCGACAAACGATCCACAACAGCTTGAATTGATAAAGGAGCGACTAAAAAATCGATTCGGTGTGCCTGTCGGTACGCATATGACAGGAATCCCTTTAGGTATCAGTGTGATACTTGCTATTTTTTGCTACGCCATGCCGCAAGCTTCTCTCTGGATGATTATTTTCAATTGGCTATCCATACCTGAATATAAAGTGCTGATCGGCGTTTTCTTTGCAGCGGCTGTTTATTGTGTGCTGATTATGACCACCATGTTGCTTACCGCGCGTGGCTCTCTGGTGGGACTTAAATCTCACCTGTTTGTCATTGCGCTGACGGGCACGGTGGCCATTTTGTATTTTATCTCAGCCTTTTTCTCACTATTATTCGGCGGGGTGGATAATTACACGCCGCAGATAACATCAGTGCTAGGGTTAGCTTTCTTTTTACTGAATGTTAAATGGATAAATTCCTCGCTATTTTATCGGTCAATCGCGCTGTCGTTACATAATCGAGTCTGGCGAAAACAGTTAAAAATAGAGGCGCGGCAAGCGCAAATGCTCAAACGCTAGCGGCATTCATCTGGGGGAAATGCATTCACTTCCCCTTCTCATCTGGTACTAAACGCCGACACACGCCCAGCATAAACTGACGCAGCCAGCGATGCGCAGGATCGACTTCTGAACGCGGGTGCCACAGTTGAGACACGGTAATGGTGCGCGTTTTTACCGGCAGCTCAAACATTGTCACTCCCTGCCTGGTTGCGGGATTGAGAAGAAATGAGGCCGGGATAAGCGCGATAAGATCGGACGCTCGTGCCACGGCTAATGCCGCAGGAAAACCCGGCACCACAGCGGCTATTTTCCTGCGCACGCCCTGCTCTGCCAGCCCTTCATCAACCGGGCCGCTTGATAACCCACGACGCGACGCCACGACATGGCCCCAGGCGACATACTCGTTGATTGTCACCTCATTACGTTGCGCCAGCGGATGTGTATCTCTGACGACGCCAACAAAGCGATCTCTGAACAGCGCCTGCACGCGAATTTCTGGTCCCATTTCGCTTAGCACACCAATTTCCAGATCAACCCGTCCTTCCCGCAAGGCACTGGAGCCTTTCTCCGGCTTTGGCGTAAACCGTAGCATCACGCCTGGCGCTACCGCCGCCATTTCTGCAATCAGCGTGGGACCAAATGCTTCGACAAAACCATCGTTGGCACGCAGGGTAAACATCTGTTCCAGCGAGGCAATATTGAGCTCCGGTTGCGCGGGCCGCAGCAACGCCCGCGCCTCGAAAACGGCGTTCTGCGTGCGTGCCCGAAGCGTTTCTGCATAAGGCGTCAGCACCATATTGCGTCCGGCGCGCACTAAAAGTGGGTCGCCGGTCGTTTCCCGCAGACGGCTGAGTGTTCGGCTCATCGCTGAGGCACTCAGACCAAGCCGCCGTGCAGCTACAGCCACACTGCGTTCGGCGATCAGCACATCCAGTGCAAATAACAAATTCAGATCGGGTTCACTCATCGGTTCGCGTCCACAACAGAAGGATCAGATATGGCGTTTGCTGCAATGTATTAATGCAAATGCTGCGTCTTCCGCCATATATCTCGCGAAATTATAGTTACCGCAAGCACAAAATCAGCAGAGGTTATTTATGACACTTTTTTTGGATAAACCCGGTGATGAGGGATTGCCTGGGCGCGAGCGGTTGCTGGCAATGGTTGCAGTCATGACCAGCACGACGATGGCGGTATTTGATGGCTCGATGGTGAATATCGCCTTGCCGCAAATTGCGCAGGCGTTACATGTAACCTCCGCTGAAGCCGTTTGGGTGGCAAATGGATATCTGCTCTCCGCTGCCATGACGCTGGCAATCTTCGCCGCATTAGCGGCACATATTGGCTTTCGCCGATTATTTGCCGCCGGGCTAGGTCTCTTCACGTTGGCGTCGCTGGGTTGCGCGCTGGCTCAAACGCTTGAAACACTTGTCGCGATGCGTCTCTTACAAGGGATTGGCGGGGCGGCAACACTCAGCATTGCGCCCGCGATTTTGCGCTCTGTCTTTCCTAATCGGTTACTGGGGCGCATTCTCGGCATGAACGCGTTGTTAATCGCTTCCAGCACCGCTATCGCGCCGGTACTGGGCGGTACCCTGCTGGCAACGTTGAGCTGGCAATGGTTATTCGCCATTAACCTTCCTCTGGGTATCCTTGCCCTGCTCTTCACTTTACGGGTGATTCCGGCTGCAACCTCTGCACTGAGCGGAGCATTTGACACGCCGGGGGCACTGCTTTCGGCGATCATGCTGGGATCGATAGTGATGGCATCAAGCGCTATTTCCCGTTCCGGATCAGGATTAACTGCGCTGAGTTATGGATTTATTGGGCTGTTTGCCGGGGTAGGGTTTGTTTTTCGACAACGACAGGCATTGCAGCCGCTGATGCCGCTTGCGCTTTTTGCCTCGCCGCGTTTTTCGCTGGCAGCACTGACATCGCTGGCTTCTTTTATCAGCCAGGGGATTACATTTGTCGCTCTGCCGTTTCTGTTTCAGTGTGTTTATGGTTACAGCGCGTTGACGGCTGCGTTGCTGTTTACCGCCTGGCCTGTTGGTATCATGCTGGTTGCGCCACATGCCGGGCGGCTTGCTGACCGCTACGCACCTTCGGTGATTGCCACCGTCGGTTTGTGTATTTTCGCGGTGGGGCTAATTTTGCTGGCGCAGTTACCCGCTAATCCCCCCGTGTGGGATATCAGCCTGCGCAGCCTGATATGCGGTATTGGGTTCGGCTGTTTTCAGAGCCCGAACAATAAAGAGATGATGGCGAATGCCTCAAGGGAGCACAGCGGTTACGCGTCCGGCGTACTGGCCATTATGCGCACTTTCGGCCAGTGCCTTGGTGCGGCGTTGTTTGGTGGGATCCTGTCGCTCTATGCCCCTTCCGCCAACGCTGTACAGGAAGCTTTTGCTGTCCGGTTTGGTTTAGGGTTGGCTGCCGTGGCGACTCTCCTCGCGATTCTCTTTAGCCTGAGCCGTATGCGGCAGATATCAGCGCAGTCGCTTTAACGAACGCGTTGCGCCAGCCATACGGTATGGCCACCACAGTGTGGATCTTCCTGAACCATGTCGATAACCTCGAAACCGCGATTTGCTAATAACTCG